>CADBGN010000002.1 GCA_902794155.1 uncultured Bacteroidia bacterium | reverse complement strand
CTTGCCCATCACACAGGCACCTTCGCACTGGGTCTCCTGCGGGCATACACGGCCGCATACGGCAGGCAATGCCGATTCGCAGCTGATGACACCGGCAGCGCCTGCGAAGTCGCCTTGGGCCACGCGAGCGATGAAGTCCGGGATGTTGACGCTGACAGGGCAATGCTCCACGCATTGCGGGTTCTTGCAGTGCAGGCAACGCTGAGCCTCCATGATGGCCATGTCAGCCGAATAGCCAAGGCACACCTCGTCGAAGTTGTGGGCGCGAATCTCGGGCTTCTGCTCCGGCACGGGAACGCGTTTTTTCTTGTCGAAGCTCTCTTCCGAGATGCCGCCGATATGGCACTTGTGGCCTTCGGCTTTCTCCTCGGCTTGGAGCTGTTTGCGCGTCACCACATTATTATACATGGCTTGACGCTTCATGGCCTCGTCGAAGTCGACATCCTTACCCAAGAACTCGGGACCGTCGATGCAGGTGAACTTGGTCTTGCCGGCGATGCTCACACGGCAGGCACCGCACATACCTGTGCCATCGACCATGATCGAGTTGAGCGACACCGTGCAGCGGATACCCAGTTCCTCACAGGTCTTGGTGGCAAACTTCATCATGATCATCGGGCCAATGGCCACGGCTTCGTCATATTGTTTGCCGCTGGCCACCAACTGGCGCAACACGTCGGTCACCAAGCCCTTGCGACCCGTAGAGCCGTCGTCGGAGGTGACATACAGGTTACTGACCTCGGCCAATTCCTTTTCAAAGATGAGCAGGTCCTTGGTGCGGGCACCGATGATACAGTCGGCAGTGGCACCATGGTCGTTCAACCACTTCACCTGAGGATAGATTGGTGCGATACCCACACCACCACCGATGAAGACGAATGAGCGCTTACGCAACTCCTCGGCGGTCATCGTGGCAAATTCAGAAGGCTTGCCCAAGGGACCGACGATGTCGGCGAAACGGTCGCCTTCCTTGTATTCAGCCATCTTCTTGGTCGACTCGCCGATGGCCTTGAAGACGATGGTCACCGTTCCTCTGACACGATGGTAGTCGCTGATGGTCAAAGGAATACGCTCCGAGTTCTCCTCCATTTTGATGATGAGAAACTGACCCGGCAGGGCCGAATGGGCGATACGCGGCGCATAGACATCCATGAGGTAGGTCTCAGCCGCGAAGGTTTCTTTGTGTAAAATCTCGAACATAATATATGGAATAAGAGTTAGTTTTTCATTGGATTATCCTGCAAAGATAGTGTTTTTCATTAAAGAAAGATAAAAAGCAAGTTTTTTTGCCTTACCCTCCCTTCACCTCGATGATATCCTGCGGTTTCAAACCCATGGCCATAAGGGTTGCCTTCAGCTGGGCTGGACTGCTGAACATCATCACATTGTAGTTTTCGTCCTCCATGGCGACAAAGATGTTGTCGACCACCTTACCGGGATAGTAATACATGCCCACCGGATTATCAGCAAAGGTGTTGACCATCACAATCTGCTTACGCAATGCCGTGTTTTCGGTCCACATGGTGAGTCGTCCTGGAAGTCCCAGTCTCTGTCCCACTTCATAAAGCTTTTGGACACGCGCCGGGTCGTAGATGTCTTCCTCAAACAAGGTGTAGAAGTTCTTGCCGCAAGGCATGATGTATGCCTTACAATCAGATTCGACCCTTGCGATGAACCCATCATTAACCAGCATACTGCGTGTCGGCTGGATGGGTTTCCGCTCCCTGACAAGGACATTCAACTCCTGAACATCGGGATTCACCAATTCGGCGCCTAACGCACGAATCAAGGCCAATGCCTCTTCGGTGCCATAGAATGGCATGAGATCGTAAAGGTTGTCAGCCAACGAGAAGACGATGTCGCCTGCAATGACACCAGGATAGAATTGTGTCGCAACAGCGTTGATAGGCAATCCTTTTCGTGGTGCCTCAAGGTCAGTCCATGCCGTAAGGCGATCGGTCAAGCCTATCCTCTTCCCTATCTCATCCAGGCCATTCACTCGGATAGGAGCCAGACGTTTGGCGCCAATGAGGGCGGGCACCCCGTTCCATTCGCTCTTCTCGACATGGCAGAGCAAGGCCTTGCCTTCCGCGTTGACAACGACCAGCGTTGATATGGAGGAGTTGTCGTCCTCTTGTTGAGTCATGGGGATATAAATTTTCTCGATTTCGTCAGCACAGTCCTGCAACTTGCCTGCCCGATAGGCTTCCATCACCTTGTCCAAAAGACTCAAATTGCCTCGACGCAAGCCATTCAGTCGGCAGGTGGCGGCAAAGTCCTCGGGCAGCCCTTGGGGACAGAATCCTTCGTCTATCATCTGGGCGAGACCGCCATACGCATAACCATCTTCCAGATCTATGCCCTTGCAAAACCATTGCCAAGCCGCGTTGTTGTCCTCGGCAAAGCCATATTTGCCATAGTAGTTGCAATAACCCAAATAGAAAGCCGCCCTGCCTTGACCCAAATCCACGGCAGTCTCAAGGTCTTCCTTAATCTTCTCAGTAAGGACCTGTTGTTGGGTTGCGTCTTTCTTGTCATAGAAATGAATGCCTTCCAAAGCTCTGTACAAGAAACAGTTGGGGTCTTTCCCGTCGCATCCGAAGTCAAGGAAGAAGTTGAACACCTCCCTGTTGAACTCGGCGTTGGGACCACTAAGCTTGTTCACAAACCTCGAAGCAGAAGCCTCAAAATAGCCCAAATCGACAGCTTTCTCATAGCATTCGTCCGCCTTTGACTCGTTGCCCATTTCTTTATAGGCATCGCCCATCACGGCATAGAAATAAGGATAGGTCTTTTCAGCTTCTTCATTGATGTAGATTTTGTTTACAACGGTGTCGGTGGCTTTCTTGGGATTGGCCTTCATGCCATGCAAGCCGTATACGATATCCAACAATTGTTTCCTGATAGCCATCCCGCTACCTTTCTCCAAGGCGCTACCCATTAGGCTATCGTAGGTCTCCGTGTTGACGGGACCATAATAGCCTTGTTCTACCATGGTAGCCAAGGCCCAATAAGCGTCGGCAATGCCATCGTCAGCAGCGGCTTTCAGCAGTGCTCCTGCATCGCCCATGGTACTCCCTTCTGGTTTTACTACTTGGTAGTAACGACCCAACACATATTTGGCCAATGGATAGCCTTTTTCGGCCGTCTTCTTCACTTTCTCAATCTGTTCCTCTGTCAGTCTGAACAAACGTGTGTCGATACCTGGAATGACCAGAAAGATGTTTCGGGCTTTCTCGTTGCGAAGCGCAGAGGCATAAATGGTTTCAAAAGCCTCCTCGATGTCTTTTGACTCCAAGTCATACCATACCGAATCAATACGATTTTCATCGTCAACTCCTTCAAACAACTCATCCTCTTCCTCCTCATTTTCTTCTCCACCCCCATATTCCTCTTGAATCTGTTTAATCAAGTAGTTGACGGCCTGCTCGCCGTTGAAGCCATATTCCTCAGCAGCATTGGAAATATATTGGCGTTCGTTCTCGTCGATTTCGCCATCGATCATCATCAACAGGGTCATGTTCTTCAGGAAGGCAATCCTATCCTCTTCTGCCTCGGGCATCGATACCTTGAGGATGTCTTCGTCGGTTTCCTGCCATGTGGCCAAACAATGGTTGAACTCCTCATTCGTCAAGCCGAGGTTGTCGGAGATATTACAGATAAGGATTTTTTCCTCTTCGGTGATGCTACCGTCGGCGTAGGCAATCGTCAACAGATTGATGATATGTCCCATAATCGTGTTTTTCGTCATGGTGCTGTTTTTTGATTATGAGGGCAAAATTAGAAAACTATATTGAGTTTCCCAAACAAAAACAAAAAAAGCCCCGAAAAACTCCGGGGCTCCTTTGTTATTAAAAGTCGGGACGAAATTACTCGCCCATCAGTTCCTTTACTTCTTCCATCATGTTCAGCTTCACATAGATGGACTTCAATACGTTCTTCACGTCATCTGAAGGTTGGGCTTCGTAAGCCTTCTTCAGATAAGGCAATCCCGTGCGCAGCATTTCATTGGCTTGCTCAATCAATCCGTTGTATTGATCCTGTTCCTTCTTTGAGAAGCCAGTGATTTCGTTGGCTTGCTCAATGTACTTGTTGGCCATACCTGTGTAAAGCACACCGATGTTATAAGTGGCATCGTAGTAATCCGGATTGACTTTGAGTGCATCCTCATAGAATTGGCGGGCCTTTTCAACGTCATAGAGGTCTTTGTTGTTTTCGTCGCCATAGATGGTTCCCAAGGCAAAGAGCAACTGGGCATTGTTGGGGTCAAGCTCACGAAGCTTATTGAGGTCGGAGACGGCTTCAGCAGCCTTGCCTTCCTTCATGTAGGCATTGACTTTCTCGACGATAAGGCTGGCGTCGCTGGGGTCTTTCTCAAGGCCAGCATTGATCATAGCCATGGCCTGTTCGGCATTGCCCAAACCGTTGTAGCAGGCCGCAAGATGTTTGTAGATGTCCACACCGTCGGCACCATTGTTCTTCACCTCGTTGAAATAGGTCAGGGCAGTGTTGTAATCCTGAGCTCTTAAAGCCGAAGTGGCGGCAAGGTTCAGCATCTCGTTGGCATCCTGACTACCCATCGACTTGGCAATGTCGTATGCCTTCTTGAACAAAGGAGCAGCTTCGACAAACTTACCCGTGTTATAGTCGTCAGCGGCTTTCGTATAGTAATTGTTCATGACCGACATCACGCGAGAATAGATCTCCTGCTTGTTGTCGTCAAGGAAGTCCTTGTTTTCCATGCACTTCATCAACGACTCGTAAACCACTTCCAACGCGTTGGGAGCTTGGGCAATCAGAGCCTCGTCACCCGATTGGATAATGTTCTGGTAGATGGCGGCACGATACAGCCAAGCCTGAGCTTGGTCGTTGGGCTTCATGCCAAGGAACTGTTCGTGGTTGATACACTTGTCGATGGCTTTCATAGCCTTTTCGTATTGGCCATTCTTGTTGTACATGAAAGCATCGGTTCTGTCTTTCTTTTGGGCCATCATCACATTGGCAGTGAGGGCGATGACCAGCAAAATCATTACTTTTTTCATTTTTCCAATTATTTAAAGTTTGACAATTTCGTTATGGTTATTCTTTTTTATAGCATTTATTGTTCCAAAGTGGTTTCACCTTCTGGGGTCGGCGTTTCGACAGGCTCAACGACCTCGGTTCCATCAGGGGTCGGTCCTTCGACGGACTCAGAAGCTTCGGTTTCTTCTTCGTCCTCATGTTCGGTCTTCGTGACAGCAGCAATCTCATCGGTGCCACGCAAGTCGATGAGCTTCACACCCTGTGTGGCACGGCCCATCACACGCAGCTTACTGACAGCCATGCGGATGACAATGCCCGACTTGTTGATAATCATCAGGTCTTCGTCGTCAGTCACAGCCTTGATGGCGATAAGGTCGCCGGTCTTGTCGGTGATGTTCAAGGTCTTCACGCCCTTGGCGCCACGGTTGGTGATGCGGTAGTCCTCGATGTCGGAACGCTTGCCAAAGCCCTTTTCTGAGACCACCAAAACGGTCTGTTGCGGGTCATTGATGCACACCATGCCGATGACTTCGTCGTCGGGCGAACCCAAGGTAATGGCCTTCACGCCCGTAGCGGTACGACCCATCGGGCGGACGGTCTGCTCATTGAAGCGCACGGCCTTACCCGAACGGACGGCCATCAGCACCTCGTCGTTGCCGCTAGTGAGGCAAGCCTCCAACAGCTGGTCGTCCTCACGGATGTTGACTGCGATAATACCGTTTTGACGAATGTTCTTATAGGCAGCCAAATTGGTCTTTTTGATGATACCCTTCTTGGTGCAAAGGATGATGTAGTTGTTTTCAAGGTAATCCTCATCGCTCATACTCTTCACGTTGAGGTAGGCCATCACCTTGTTATCCTTGTCGAGCGGCAACAGGTTCTGGATGGCGCGTCCCTTGCTGTTCTTGCCTTCTTCGGGAATCTCAAAGGCACGAAGCTTGTAGCACTTGCCCTGCTCGGTGAAGAAGAGCAAGTGGTTGTGGTTGGTGGCCGTGAAGATATGTTCGATGAAGTCGGTGTCGCGGGTGGCAGAGCCTTTCGAGCCCTTGCCGCCACGACTCTGCACGCGGTATTCGGTCAGCGGGGTGCGCTTGATGTAACCAAGGTGCGAGATGGTGATAACCACGGCATCGTCGGCGATGATGTCTTCCATACGGAACTCACCGGCGGCAGGCACGATTTGGGTACGGCGTGCGTCGCCATATTTTTCTTTTATGACCAACAATTCATCCTTGATAATCTGGAACTGCAATTCCTCATTTTGTAGAATTTCGTGGAAATGCTTGATGCGTTCGTGGATTTCGTCCAACTCGTCCAAAATCTTCTTGATTTCGAGACCAGCCAACTGACCGAGGCGGTAGGCCACGATGGCGCTGGCTTGCGGGTCATCGAAGCCGAACTTGTCCATGATGGCTTGCTTGGCTTCAGGTGTGCCACCTTTACAAGCACGGATGGTGGCGATGATCTCGTCGACGATGTCGATGGCACGGGCAAGACCCTCCAAAATATGGGCGCGGTCTTCAGCCTTCTTCAACTCGAAGCGCGTACGGCGCAAGATAATCTCATGACGGTGGGCTACGAAATGCTCAATCAACTGCTTGAGGTTCAAGGTATAGGGACGGCCATTGACCAAAGCCACGTTGTTCACATTGAAAGAGCTTTGTAGCGGGGTCATCATATAGAGCTTGTTCAGCACCACATCAGGGTTGGCATCGCGCTTCAGCTCGTACACCACACGGATACCTTTTCTGTCTGACTCATCGCGGATGTCGGCCAAGCCCTCCAGCTTCTTCTCGTTGACGAGGTCGGCTGTTTTCTTGATCATTTCGGCCTTGTTGACCTGATAAGGAATCGAGGTGGCGATGATGCGCTCATGGCCGTTGTGTTCCTCGAAGTGGGTCTCGCCACGGAGGACGATGCGTCCCCTACCCGTCTCAAACGCTTCGCGAACGCCTTCATAGCCGTAGATGACGCCAGCCGTCGGGAAGTCAGGAGCCTTGATGTATTGCATCAACTCCTGTGTGGTGATTTCGCGGTTATCGATATAGGCAATGATGCCGTCGACGCATTCGCTGAGATTATGGGGAGCCATGTTGGTAGCCATACCCACGGCGATGCCGTTGGTACCATTCACCAGCAAGGTAGGAATCTGCGTAGGAAGCACAGTAGGCTCCTGCAGCGAGTCGTCGAAGTTATTTTGGAAGTCGACGGTGTCCTTGTCGAGGTCGTCGAGCATTTCTTCTGCAATCTTCTGAAGGCGTGCCTCGGTATAACGCATGGCAGCGGGGCTGTCGCCGTCGACCGAACCGAAGTTACCTTGGCCATCGACCAAAGGATAGCGCAATGACCAGCTTTGGGCCATACGCACCATGGCGTCGTAGACCGACGAGTCGCCGTGCGGGTGGTACTTACCGAGCACTTCACCGACGATACGGGCCGATTTCTTGTAGCCGCTACGCGAGGTGACACCCAGTTCCTTCATGCCATAGAGCACACGACGGTGCACGGGCTTGAGGCCGTCACGCACGTCGGGCAAGGCACGCGAGATGATGACGGACATCGAATAGTCGATGTAAGCCGACTTCATCTGGTTCTCAAGGTTGACTTTGATAATTTTTTCTCCTGAGAGTTCTTCAGGCATTTCTTCCTGATTTTCAGGATTATTGATATTGTTTTCGTCCATTTTCGGGTCCTAATTTTCGCTTTTACAAATAAGGGTGCAAAGATACGAAATAATCCGATAGGTTCGACAAAAAAGAGGCAAAAACTTCCCTTCCGTTTCCGCTATCGTTCCAGCGGATTTGCAATCCGCTGGCATTGAGTATCAGGATTTGTAATCCGAAAACGACAAAAAGGCGCGGATTACAAATCCGCTGGTTCCAATCAGTCGGATTGCAAATCCGACCGAACAGAGTTTATTTGATTATTTATATATTTAGGGAACTTTGTTTGTTTGACATCAAGAAGATCTTCGTAACTGAACACAAATTGATGTGTTTTTTCCCCCGATACATTTACCTTTCTAATGTCTATAATAAGATCGTTATATCTCCTTGGGTTGCACCCATTCACTATTCTTTCCGCTATCGGCTTCAACTCTTCTTCAAGGCTATCCCGTAAGTGTATCTCATCATCGAGCTTATCAAGTTCCTTCATAGTCTTGTCCAGTGTCTTGAAATGCAGCGACTTCATTCGTGGGTTGAGAATCTCAACCACAGGGGCTTTTATCAAGGGCAAATAGGGTTCCATCCTGAATCTTCGATAGGTTATGCTTACCGAATCGGCGTCATACTCCTGCTTGATTTCCGAAACAAGCTGCTCTGGCTCAAAGGAGCAACCTTTCAACTTTGAAATCCTACCTTTGTAACAACCAGTAAAAGTGATGAATAAGACGAGAGGAATCAAAATCAACAATCTGTTTCTCATATTCTTTTCAATTATTCAATAATAGAATTAATACATTCCCAATACGTAATAGGACATAGATTTATTATATTCTTCAAAAATATGGCGCGGCGCGATTTTTGTTTGTACCTTTGCACTTTGAATAAATCAGAGAGAAGAAAAGTAGGGTATTATATTAAAGTATTGAAAATTAACGAATTATAAATATATGGATGCAAAATTCTCTCCCCGCGTTCGTGCCATTTTGTCACTTAGCCATCAGGAGGCACAACGTCTAGGGAACGCATACGTCGGGTTGGAGCACCTTTTTCTGGGTATGTTGAAGGAAGGTGGCAGCAGCGCCATCAAGATTTTGGAGAACCTCAACCTGAACATCGAAGTATTCTCGAAGAAACTGGAAGCCTCGGTGCGCACTGCCAACAGCAACTCCAGCCAAGTGCTGGCATTGCCTCTGACCAAGCAGGCTGAGCGCGTACTGAAGTTCACTTATATCATCGCCAAGGAGTTCCATTCGGACATCGTCCGCTCCGAACACCTCATGCTGGCCATCCTGCACGAGAAGAACAACATCATCTCGCAAAACCTTGAATTTGAAGGCATCAACTATGATAACTTCAAGCAGGAACTACTGCGCTTCACGGCCGAAAACAGCGATCCGCAGGAATCGGCACCCGAAGAGCAACAAGGCTACGCTTCCAACATCTTCAATGATGATGACGAGGAGGAAGAAGACGACCTGATGAACGAGATCCGTCCGCAACAAGAGAAGCCCAAGAAGACTCCTGCAGCCAAGAGTAAGACACCTGTGCTCGACAACTTCGGTCGCGACCTCACCAAGGCTGCCGAGGAAAACCGCCTCGACCCCATCGTGGGCCGCGAACGCGAGCTGGAACGCATCGCCCAAATCCTCAGTCGACGCAAGAAGAACAACCCCATCCTCATCGGTGAGCCTGGCGTGGGCAAGTCGGCCATTGCCGAAGGCCTGGCCATACGCATCGTGCAGCACCGCGTGCCGCGCACCTTATTTAATAAACGTGTCGTCATGCTCGACATCGGCTCCATCGTGGCCGGCACCAAATACCGCGGCCAGTTTGAGGAACGTATCAAGGCCATACTCAACGAGTTGGAAAGCAACCGCGACATCATCCTCTTCGTCGATGAGATCCACACATTAGTTGGTGCGGGTAATGCCAACGGCTCGCTCGATGCCAGCAACATGTTTAAACCTGCCTTGGCACGTGGCGAGTTGCAGTGCATCGGTTCCACTACGCTTGACGAATACCGACAATACATCGAGAAAGACGGTGCCTTGGAGCGCCGCTTTCAGAAGATCCTCGTCGAGCCCACCACACCCGCCGAGACCATCGAGATATTGAACAACATCAAACCGAGATACGAAGACCATCATTTGGTCACCTACACGCCTGAGGCCATCGAAGCCTGCGTGAAACTCACCGATCGTTACCTCAGCGACCGTCACCTTCCCGACAAGGCCATCGATGCCTTGGACGAAGCCGGTGCGCGCGTACACATCAAGAACATTGACGTACCTAGCGAGATCACAAATTTGGAGCAACGCCTCGACGCCGTGCGAAAGGACAAGAAAGCCGCCATCGCCGAACAGAAGTTCGAAGAGGCGGGCATGTACCGCAACGAGGAAGTGAAGCTTATGGCACAGCTCGAAGACGCCAAGAAGGCTTGGGAGGACAACGCCGTGGCGCATCGCCAGCCTGTGACTGAGCAAAACGTTGCCGAGGTCGTCGCCATGATGACCGGCGTGCCTGTGCAGCGCATCGCCAAGAACGAAGGCGACCGCCTGATGCACATGGAGACCGAGTTGGCAGGCACCGTCATCGGCCAAGACGAGGCCATCAAGAAGGTGACCCGTGCCATCCGCCGCAACCGCGCCGGACTGAAAGACCCGAACAAGCCCATCGGCTCGTTCATCTTCCTCGGCCCCACGGGTGTCGGTAAGACCTACCTCGCCAAGGTACTGGCCAAGTTCCTCTTCGACAGCGAAGACGCCCTCATCCGTATCGACATGAGTGAATACATGGAGAAGTTCGCTGTGTCGCGCCTCGTGGGAGCGCCTCCCGGATATGTGGGTTATGAAGAAGGCGGTCAGCTCACCGAGAAGGTACGTCGCAAGCCCTACTCCATCGTCTTGCTTGACGAAATCGAGAAGGCCCACCCCGATGTGTTCAACCTGTTGCTCCAAGTCCTCGACGACGGTCAACTGACCGACAGCCTCGGTCGCAAGGTCGACTTCAAGAACACCATCATCATCATGACCTCCAACATCGGATCGCGCCAGCTGAAGGACTTCGGCCAAGGTGTGGGCTTCGGCACGCAGGCCAAGCTCAACAGCAAGAACGAGTACTCGCAAAGCGTCATCGATAATGCCTTGAAGCGCACTTTCGCGCCTGAGTTCCTCAACCGCGTCGACGACGTGGTGATGTTCAACGCCTTAGACAAGAACGACATCCAGAAGATTATCGGCATTGAGATTCGTCAAGTAGTGAAACGTGTTGAGGAAATGGGCTACAAGATTGAGATCACCGAGAAAGCCATGGACTTCCTCGCCGAGAAGGGTTGGGACGAACAGTATGGCGCCCGCCCGTTGAAGCGTGCCGTCCAGAAGTATGTGGAAGATGTTTTGGCAGAGGCCATCATCTCGTCCAACCTCCATATCGGCGACACCATCAGCATCGACCTCGATGAAAAGGGCGAAGAGACCATCGTCAACATCATCCCGAATGAGAAGAAAGTCCTTGAAGAAGCGCGCGTCTGATGAACTACGACTTCAAAAAACATATCAGCAGCAAGATCTTTAAGGTGATTGCCTACGCCAGTGCGGAGTTGGGCTACAAGAGCTATGTCATCGGCGGCTATGTGCGCGACATCTTGTTGCGCCGTCCTTCGAACGACATTGATGTGGTCACTGTGGGCAGCGGCATCACACTGGCCAAAAAAGTCGCCTCTCTCCTACCTGGCCACAAGGAAGCCAAATACTACGGTGCCTTTGGCACGGCCATGATCCGTTTTGACGGCATGGAAGTTGAGTTTGTGGGCGCAAGGAAAGAGTCGTACGACCGAAACAGCCGTAAACCCGTGGTGGAGAATGGCACTTTGGAAGACGACATCAGCCGCCGCGACTTCACCATCAACGCCATGGCCATCAGCCTCAACGCCGAGGACTTTGGCACCCTCATCGACCGCTACAACGGCATGAGCGACATGGAAGAGCTGCTATTGAGGACCCCTTTGGACCCTGACATTACCTATTCCGACGACCCGCTTCGCATGATGCGTGCCGTTCGCTTCGCTTCACAACTGAAGTTCTACATCGAGCCCGAATCGTTCGAGGCCATCAAACGCAACGCCCATCGCATCAAGATCGTCTCGATGGAGCGCGTCACAGAAGAACTGAACAAGATCATCCTCTCGCCTAAACCATCCATTGGCTTCAAACTATTGGATGAAAGCGGGTTGCTGAAGCTGATCTTCCCGCAATTGTCGCAGCTGAAAGGTGTGGAAATCGTGCAAGGCCGAGGACACAAGGACAACTTCCTACATACCTTACAAGTGCTTGACCAGGTGGCCGAGAAGAGCGACGACCTATGGCTACGTTGGGCCGCCTTGCTACACGACATCGCCAAGCCCCAGACCAAGCGTTGGGAAGACGGTATAGGCTGGACCTTCCACGGCCATGAGTTCAAAGGTTCCAAGATGGTGCCTAAGATTTTCGCTGCCATGAAGCTGCCTTTGAACGAAAAGATGAAATACGTGGAGAAACTGGTGCTGCTCCACCTCCGCCCCATCGTGTTGGCCGAAGATATTGTCACCGACAGTGCTGTAAGAAGGTTGCTATTTGAAGCTGGCGACGACATCGACGACCTCATGTTGCTTTGCCATGCCGACATCACCTCGAAGAACGAAGAGAAGATCAAGAAATATCACCACAACTTCGAGATTGTTCAGGAGAAACTGAAGGAAATCGAGGCCAAGGACCATCTGCGCAACTGGCAACCACCCATCGACGGCATCGCCATCATGGAAACCTTTGGCATCCCCGAGGGTCGAGAAGTCGGTGTCATCAAGAATGCCATTCGCGACGCCATCCTCGATGGCATCATCGGCAATAACTTCAGTGAGGCGTATGCCTTTATGAAGGAAGAAGGCCAGAAACTCGGTCTCAGCGTGGTGAAGGAAATCCAAGAGCCGATTGTGGTGGCGAATAATGGGCCAGTGCCGAATAAAGTATAATATGACATTAGACCTTATGCCTAAAACCGCGCCTTTAACCCTCATTGCGGGCTTGACCCGCAATCTCCCAACCTATAGGAATTCGTTTTCATGGTTGGGAGATGGCGGATGTTCCTCCGCCATGAGGGTTAAAAGCGCAATTGTAACCCTTCTCAGCCTAAAGTCTCATGTCCAATAAAAACAAATCCCTCATCGTCATCGCTGGCCCCACCGCCTCAGGCAAGACCGCTTTCGCCATCAAAGTGGCCAAGGCCTTAGGCACCGTCATCCTCTCCGCCGACAGCCGACAGTTCTATAAGGAGATGAGCATCGGCACGGCTGCACCTACTGAGGAAGAGCTGAGCCAAGCCAAGCATTATTTCGTGCACCACATCAGCATTGAGGATAAATACGACGTCGCCGACTACGAGCGCGATGTCCTACAATTGTTGGATGAGCTCTTCAAGACCCACGACGCCGTTGTCATGACAGGAGGTTCCGGACTCTTCATCAACGCCGTTTGCAATGGCATCGACACAATACCTGATGTGGAACCCGAAATCAGGAAAACAGTGCAAAAATTGTTTGACAAAGGCGGCCTAAAAGCCCTCCAAGACGAAGTCCTGCGCCTTGACCCTGAATATTTCTCCATCGTCGACCAGCAGAACCCACGCCGCCTGCAACGCGCTTTGGAGATTTGCTACCAAACCGGAAAGCCTTTTTCCTTTTTCCGCAGTGGCAAAGCCGTCAAGCGCGACTTCGAGATAAAGAAATACGCCTTGCTTTGGGACCGTCAGCAACTCATCGAGCGCATTGACCGTCGTGTGGACATGATGGTGGAACAAGGACTACTTGATGAAGCCAAGGCGCTCTATCCCAAGCGGGATTTGAACGCCTTGAACACAGTAGGTTACAAAGAATTATTCGCCTATTTCGATGGCAGTAGCACCTTTAAAGAAGCAGTGGAGCAAATCAAGATCCACACGCGGCAATATGCCAAGAGGCAGATGACGTGGTTAAGGAAAGACAATAGCTATCAGTGGATTACTACCGAAGAGATAGACAAAGTTGTTACACAACAGCCAAATACTCCACCACTACAGGAATCAGATTGGCGCAACGCACTTGGATGAGTTTCTTCAAACGATCAATCAGCATAGGAATGTCTTCCCTATCACGCACAAAGTC
This sequence comes from uncultured Bacteroidia bacterium, assembly GCA_902794155.1. Classification (GTDB taxonomy): domain Bacteria; phylum Bacteroidota; class Bacteroidia; order Bacteroidales; family F082; genus Limimorpha. Next base: position 87,155 of record CADBGN010000002.1, on the reverse strand, counting down.
GTTCTTCAGCTGTAGAGTCACGTGTTGTGTTGCCAAGCCATCCTTACGTTCAATTGCACTCGTAACGTCTAGTAAGGCATCGCCAAAGCCATTTTGGTTAAAATAACGGAAGCAAAAAGCCTTTATGTCGGCACGGGTCACGATACGGTCATTGGTGCGGGCATAATACTTGGCCAACATATTCTTTTCGTCCTTGTCAATCACCTCATCCTTGCCGCCGAAGGTCTTGAAGAGCAGGCGGGTTTCGTTTTTGCTGAAGGTCTTCGGAGGTACCACCTCACTGAAAACATCAATGTCGTTGGAATAGGCTCCATCTGTGAACAAGCCCGATAGCTGTATGTTGGTTGGCACTTCCATCTTACCTTTTTTCAGGATGGCGTAAACGCCCGTTCGTGGCGTGCTGGTTTCGGAAATCACCCCAATAATGTCCTTCATCACGATATCCAAACGGCGCACCTTGTCGACGCTCTGCATCTTATGGATCTTCTGGAAGGCGTAAAAATCGGATTCATAGCGGGTAGAGAGTTGGTTGGCGAGCCGCACCAGTTCGTCCAAGTTGAAACGCTCGCACCCAAATCTGCGTAGGCTGACCTTGTTCCAGTCATCCAAAGTCGAATTGGGATTTTTGACGAGATTCATGAAGAAATCCGGATGGTTGTTCTCAGCAAGCGCAGAGTTGACCATACGCACCGTGCTTTCTTCTTCCTCCTCAAAGTCAGGCTCAATGGCAAGCTTAGCGATAGGTTCATTATTCGACAGTTGGAAATCCTTTTTGATGACATTGAGAGCTGGCAGACAATTGAAAACCAGATTTTCGGCCTCAAAATTGAACGGTTTTGACATCCCGACGAACTCGAACACGAAATTGATCATATCAGAGTCGATGGGACGATGGAAGGTAGGCGAAACCATATAGTAGTTCACATTCAATTCTGCCCATAGGTCGTGCCAACGGGTCTCGTCGCCAAAGAGCAAAGACTTGTTGTAGGCGACATTGGCATCGGCAAACCAAGCAGTCTTCGGGAAACGGTCATATTCCCAAGGCTTGATCAACGGAAGCTTCTCGTTATTCCAATACACATTCACGTCACTGTATTTCAGCCCACTAACCATAAAGCCGAAGTACGACAGATCGGCATTGGTATCACTGACGTCGATATTGACATTCCACTTGTCGCTGGCAATCTTGGTGACGCCATTGACATTCATTCCGATAATCTTGGTGCGGAACAAAGGATGGAAGGGGAAATACTCCTTGATGCGCAACGATTCCTTCTTGACGAGAAAGGAGGAAGTTTCGTCGCAGAAGACCTCGCTCTTGTCTGATTCGCTCTTGCCCGTCTTGATCATCGTGAAGGCAGGGATGGCTTGGGTGAGCTGATAGGGCAAGATGGCATTCTGGAATTCGCCAATCAGGTCTTTCTCTATATTTTGTATATCCGTCTTCAAGCCGTTGGTTTGATAGACAAAGGCAGTCAGCAGGATGCGCAGCAGCGGATCCTTCTCGAAACCGTAGAAAGGTGAGTTGGGGTTGTTGCCATCCCATTTGCCTTCGCGTTTCCACGAATCCAAGACTTTCTGCATCAAATTGTCGACCTGATTCTGAATGTCATAATCTTCTTGTGTCATAGTTCTTCCGTTTTTTTACCAAACTTCAATATTAAACTCATTATAATAAATCGTATTGGCGGCATTGTTGATAACGCCTGTCACGATGACATGGATAATCCTAGCGTTTTTCTGGAAATCCATGGTAACGGCGACCTCTTTCAGTCGCTTCTCATACCGCTCAATACATAGTTTCAGCTCCCTTGCAAAAGTGTCGGCATTCTTGCTGTTGCCGATAAGCTTCTTGGCATACAGAGGATCCTTGATAGAACTCAGCATGGTGTTCTCGGACGCATCTTTCTGTACGGGAGCCCGATCGAGAAAGCGCGCTTCTTCAGAGCTGAAACCCTCATAGCGAAAGTCCTCGAGACAGAAGCCAAATTCCTCATCGGCGATGCTATCGTACTTGTTGGATGATATCAAAAGCTTCAGGAAGGCATCAATGGAAGCCTTCATGTTGCTATCATCCAAGTCAACGATAGGATAGCGTAATTGCAATGGATTTCTAATCAACATAAACGCTCGTTTTGGGGTTAGATAATCGGGCAGAACACATCCTCAACGGGTGGCTCGGGCTCAGGCTCGGATTCCTTCACTTCCACCACGGTAGGCTTCAAGTCGTTCATGGCCGTGGCGACATCGGAGAGGAAGAACTTGAAGGCGTTGAGATAAGGAGCGATGTCCATCAGATTGGGTGACGGTAGGTCGGGACGCTGCTTGTAGACCGAATAGCCCAAAGCACTGGCAATACGTTTGCAAAGCACCACCAATTCGCGCGACGAGTCGTCGACCGGGAATGAAGCCAGTTGCTCAAGCAATAGCATGATCAGCACACGGTCTTCCAACACCATGGCATGCTCATGTTCGATGATTTTCTGGGTCTCCTGTTTCAGCTCGTCCAGCTTCTCAAGCAAGGTCACTGACGACCTGACGGACATGACAGGCAGGATGTATGGATCGAAGACAGACCATACACCGTTGACCTGCATCAGTTTGAGCAGAGGCATCGCATTCCTGATTTCGGACAACGACCTGAATTCGATCTTGATTTCGTTGGAAACATGCGGTATGTCTTCTTTTCGGAATGTCTTGATGCTTTCGCCCAGCTCTACAGTCAGATACAAGACCTGTTCGTCTTTCTGAGGGATGACGAGTTGCATAGGAGTATTGTTCTCCATGACCACCACCTGACCCGAAGGCAACAGGATGTCGCAATTCAGCTGCTTAATCATCAGCGTATTGTTGACAATTTCTTGAGCAATCAAAAACTTGGTTCTGGGAATGACTCCAAAATTGGTGGCAGCAATCATCTTGCGGACTAGCAACCTATTCTCCGATATGTTGTTTTCCATGTCGATGAAGGTCTGGGGCGTGATTTCCATGCCTGACTGCCAATCTATTCTGATATCTGTATTCATATTCTTTATTGTATATCTTTAATATTCTCAAATCTGCGTGTTATAATCAAGCACCAACGGCTTTTCGTTCGAGAGGATGAACGGCTGATGATAGTCCTTCACTTTATAAATGCAATCCATTTCCATGGCGACGAACCAATAGGCGACAAAGTCAAACAAAGGTCTAATCTCTTTCACAAAAGCATAGTATTCCTGACTTGTGAGATCCCATCTGTGAACCACGAAAAGCACTTCGTCCTGATGGTTGACTTGGTAATCCACTTTGCAATCCAACACCTCAGAAAGGATGTGTGCTATCAAGTCGAGGTCAGCCCTGATTTCAGTGACATGGAGCAAGAGCGGCGCAATTTGCTTGACATAGACGTTCTCTTCTGCTTCAATATCGTAGTCGAACAACTGTTTCAGCAGCCATTTGGCCTCGTTGTCGATGAGATTGGCAGCCGTCGCGTGATATTGGCACGAATGGTTAAAGAAGAAGGAATCCAAAGGGAGGAAATAGTCCTTAATGTTCTTCTCTTCTTCATATATCTCATCGATTCGCTGTGCCAGGTCACGACTTTCCCTGAAACGCAAGTCTTCCACATCGAAGAACATCTTTTCAGGCAAGATGTCGTATAGACCATTGCGCGACAGCGTGACCTTATTCGTTTCAGGATGTACCGACCTCAAGTCACCAGAATAGTTGCGCGAGAAGAAGCTCCCATACGCGGCATTCCAAGACTTGACATTAGGGAAATAGACCGAAAGCAACAATTCGGCCAGCAGTTCTTGATTGTTAGGGTCTTTGTCGATATAAGACATATTTGACACTATTTGATGATGATGGGATAATGCTCAATGTCGCCAGTGAGCTCAATATGATGAACGCCTTTTTCTGTTGTCACTTCGATGACGTCGAGATAAGGAACACCGATTTCGTGCAAGGTAAGACGCTGATATGGGAAGCTCTCATCGATGTTCTCGTAGGCATTCTGGTTAAGGTCAGCCCTTGAGCGGGTGTACAAATCGTAATTGCTATCAATGTAGTCCGAGATTTTCGACTCAGGCAACATGGGTGTAAAGCGCTGGTTGTCGTTCTTCGAAACGATGATGTCTACAAACTTGTCGTTGCGCAAGTTGATCTCCACTTCATTCACGCCGAGGGTCTCCTTGATGGTGGTAAAGACGTCGTTGATGCGCGTGTCGGCACTCAAGGCTGGCATCTTCATGATGTCGGTCCAGCACTCATGCGAAGGGCAGTCGTCGAAAAAAGCAACCGAGTCGTAGACGGAGACGTGGTTGTGCATGCCTTCATAATGGAACCATTTGCCGAGCAGCGTGGAAAACACACCCGACTGCACTTCTTCCTTATGGATCAGCTTCATGGCTTCCTGTACCTCGACGGCGCCGATGATGGAGGCGATGACCGGTGTGGTAGGGATGCGTCCCACGTTCTCGTTGCGGTGGGCCACTCCTGCACACGAAAGCTGTTGGAAGATGTTCTGCTTGGCGTTCTCGGTGAGACCGCATTCGTAGCAGTTCTCACCCTGCCTAAAGACACGCACATTACCAGTCAGGTTCTCCATGCCGCCTTCCACCCACGGCACGTCGGCACGCATGCAAAGGCGGTTGAGCTGCAGACGGGCCAGACGGCTGTCGAGACAGCCTATGACCACGTCCATCTGGCGATAGAGGCCCAAACCCACGTCGGTGTTGAGCTTGCCGCAGATGTACTGCACGTTGATATTAGGGTTGATCTCACGTATCTTACGGGCGGCTACCTCTGCCTTGTAATAGCCCTTGTCGGCATCCTCCTCCCTAAACAACACGGAGCGAGTCAGGTTGCTGTATTCAATGGTGTCAAAATCAACGATGTAGATGTTGCCCACGCCAAACAAGGCGAGGTTTTTCAACACCTCGTTGCCCAAGGCACCCGCACCAACCACCATCACCTTGGCGTTCTTTACGGTGTCCATCTTGTACCACGACAGCAGGTCGAAGACTTCCTTACCCCATTCTTTGATTTCTACTTCTTCCATTGTGGAATCTTATTTTATGGTATACACAAGTCCGACTTCGACACTAGGAATAACCACCTTTCCACCGTTCTGCAGCAGGCCAGCTTTGCCATCAGGCAGGTTGTTGACCGCATTGAAGGTGCCGATACCCAAGAAAGGATAATCCAGCTTGACACCAGCATTAAGCACGATGTGTGAACCCATGAAAGGCACATAGGCACCGAAAGCCACATTGCCCCACAAGTTGAAACCTTTGATCTCAGGTTCCACATCATCGTAGCATTCCATGTCGCTGCCAAAGCCCAAGGGCTCTACATTCTCAATCGTCACATCCCATTGGGGATAATAGCCTTTCAGGCTGTATTGGCCCTCGCCTTCAAAGGTAGATGCCATCTTGATGGAAGGAGTAACACCCAACTTGACGTATGCTGTCACACGCTCTTTGGCCGGTTGACCGATACAGAGACGAATTGGGATATCGAGGTAAGTCAGCGAAAGGCTCTCCTCAAGGCCTTCGAAGGCATAGATGGCCTGGTAGCTGTCGCCATCTGCATCCACTGTATTGAGGATAGTGTTGTACTCGTTGAGGCGTGCAGCCATGCCGAACTTGCGGAAACCCAAGCCAGCCTCCACTGAAACGGGGAACGACTCCGACAAACGCGCAGTACCGAAATAGACATCTGCTTGCAGGCACGACTTCACCTCCTTGGCCCAAGGCTCGGCAACACTGCTGCCTGGGAAGGCGGGACCGAAACCGAATTCGAGACCTATGACAGGGGTTTTGACGGGCTTGGTGACACCTCTTTTGCAATCAGCCAATTCCCTATTCAAATTGTCTATGGCTTTTTCCTTTTCTTTGATCTCAGCCTGCAGCTTCTTGATCTTGTTATCGGTAGTAACTGGTTTGACCGGTCTGACATTCATCAATGAGTCGATAATACGCTCATTCTTGGCAATCTGGGCATTTTTCTCTTTCAATTGGATCTGTAGTTCATCGCAATTGGATTGATCCACACAAGCATCCAACTGGTTTTGCAGCCTCTCTTTGTCTTTGTTGAGCTTTATCACCTGTTTACTCAGCAGAGAGATAGTGTCTTGTTTTTGGGCAATCTGCTCGCGCAATTCAGCCAAATCCAAATCGTCATCGGAAACCGGGACACAATCTTCTAGCTGTTTATTAAGAGTAGCAATGTCCTTTCTCAAACCCGTTATTGTGTTTTCCTTTTCGGCTAATTGGGTTTTTAAACGCTTGATTTCGTTAACATCACCACAGTCTTCCAGCCGTTTCTGCAATTCTTTGACCTGTTTGTTGGCAGCGTCCAACTTGGTTTGCAAGGTATTGGCCCTGCTTTGCAAGTCCTTCTTGTCTGCTTGAAGTTCGTCGACGAGTTGGTATTTCACCGACTGGATGACGTCTTCCACAGTGCCTTTGTAGTAGTCTACCTTGATGGTCTTGCCATCCTTGGTCTTGCCTCTGACTGTCGAGAGCTGCGACTGCGCCCATGCCGTTGCGACAGTGGCCGTCATGATGAGAATAAGAAATAACTTTTTCATATCATTCAGGTTTTTCATTATTTATCCTTTTCAATATAGGTGAATTTGGTATTGCCGATGGTGAAGCTGCTACCATGCACGAGAAGGATGGAGTCACCCTCCTTGAGCACACGCTGCTCGTCGCCGTAGGTAGTGCCTTCGGTGAGCGCCAAGCAATAGGGATGATCGTTGTCGATATAGAGCTCCACCTGCTTATCACGGATCTCTTCGCTATCGTCCCAATTCATCTCAATGACGCAGTTGGGCGAGCTTCCGATGGTGACATGGTTGGAGCCACCGGCCACATTCATCCACTTGTAGATAGCGATGTCGCGCTCCTTGGTGGGACCTTCAATATGGAGATAGTAGTTCTCCGAAGTGTAGTGCACCACAGCGATGGAAGCGCCCAAACCGGCGGCATAGATCATGAAGGCCAACACACCGATGGCAGGCACCGATGAGCCAAGACCATAGACAATCACGAAGCTGAGCACCACCGAGATGAGGCCGCCTAAGACGGCTTCCTTGAACTTGATGTCGGACTTGAACGAGAGCAACCAAGTGATGCTGCATCCGAAGAAGAGCCATGGCACCCAGTCGATCCACCAGCAGTTCATGTACTTGCCAAGGGCAATGATGACCACCGCGCCAAGCAGGAAGGCCAAACAGCCAATGACAGCATTGCCTATCGACCTCAACAATATCAGCAGCATGATCTTGAAGGTCTTCCTACGGAATTCGATCAGATAGCTGAACAAGAAGGTGATGACAAAGCCCATGATGAGACCGCAAAGCAGCAATGGCTGAATCTTTTGCAGGTATTCGTTGAGATGAATGCTGTCGGGACCCTCAAACAGCTTGACAATCCAACGCAGCGGTCCGCTGAGGAAGCCATTGCTGGGGATGAGCTGGAAGAGGAGCCACGAAATCAAGCCACCTATCAAACCATAGATTAGCCATGATGTAAAATAGGGCGAGTTGCGCTCGTCAGTGAGGTGCTTGCGGTTGTAGTAGTAGATGCCATCCTTGCAACTGTTGAGGCCATATTCGGGACAGCGGTCGTGGTTTTCTTCCCAACACTCCCAGTGCACGGTATGCTTGCACTTGGTCACGATGATGTCGCCCTCCTGGAAGTCATCCTTGCAGTAGTAACATTGTTGCAACACCACATCCTTACCGTCTTTTGCCACAACTTTGGGGTCAAACTTCTTGACGTATTTTCTCTTGAAACGCTTGTAGCGCATTAGCGGCACCAAGAACTGCATAATGAGATACGCCAAGACGATGAAGACGATGCCCAACAACAGTCCAAACAAGACGCCTGACCATTTGGTTTTAGTCAGTGAGAATTGCCCCGTCGGAACAAAAGTAACAGGCTGCAAGGCTGAGCCAAAGGAATATTGTTTCTGGCCTTGGGCGTTCGCCTTGTCAATGTCAACAACGAGTGAGAGAGGCTGTCCGTTGTAGGTCATCTTCTCTCCCACCGAATAATACATACGGTAGTCCATAGCGATGCTGTCGATGGCTCCCAAAAGCACGCCTTTCAGTGAGTCGACGGAATAGTTGGGATAGAAACGACCTTCCGGTGTGCGGTGGCACATGAAATTGAACTCGTTTTCCATGTCCTCGTCAAGGTCGCTACCAAAATAGACACAGTAGATGGCTTTCAGCTTGTCAGGAATGGTCAAGTAGTCGGGGTTGTTAAACAACAGCTTGTCACGGAAGAAGTTCTCGTCTTCATCCTGTTCCACCTTTCCCGACAACACGAAAAGCATCTTGTCGGAGATTGAATCGGAACCCAGTTCTACATTATGGCGAACATCGGGATAGAAACACTCATCCTCGTCAAGATTTCCAATCTCCTGAATCTTGGAGATGATGGAGGCATAGATGGACTTCTCTTCACTTGACTTTTCAACCATATTATCTCGACGCACGTAAGCTCGAATGCTCTCCCCGCCATACACGCGCTCGGTCTCAGTGACGTCAGTACCCATCATGGCGATGTAAACCTTGACGTAAGGAGGTAACGCGTCAACAAAGGTCACGATAGCTTCCTTGAGCTTTAGATAATCGGCTTCGCTGAGCGACATGCCTTGGTCGGCCAACAAGACGATGGTCAGGTTGTTCGACACCTGTTTCTTGCTGCTGATGTCGACAAGACTGTCGATGTGAATCTCAACAGTGTCGCCGTTGACCACCTCAAAACACTTGATGTCATCGCCAACCAGGCCAAAAAATGGTACCTTTTTGCCGTCACGCATCATCTTGAAGTCGACGAAGCGGTTGTCCTTGGCGGCCTCCACCGAGCCAAACTCTATGTCGACCTGGGCGAAAACCGGCCAGCAAAACGATACCAAACTCAATAAAAATAATGCTAAGCGTTTCATATTTCTTTCAATTATACTCTTTTTCTTCTAATCCATTCTTTCATTTGCGACAATGTAGTCTCGCCCACTGGGGTATAACCATCTTGATCGTTTTTGGTCCAAACGACCAGCTTGTCGTCGGAGGTGCTGTTAATGAGGAAACGGCAACCCACTATGTCCTTGGCATAATGGGTCAGCTGCGACTCGTTTAGGCCGTCCGCAAAGATGAGACAACCCAGTTTTTCATCGTTCTCGTATGGCAAACAACAACCCACTTGCAGATAACGGTTTTCCTTTTCACCATAGAAATAACCCACCACCCCCTTTACTCCAGTATACAAGGCATGGTCAATCTGATTGATGGCATGAGGGGCAAAGCCGATGTGGCTGATAGAATTGTCGTTCAAGGCGATGCTAAAGCTTTCGGGATGGTTGTTAACGCTATCTTCCATGGCACTATTGGCCTGTTGATTGCGGTTCAGCTCACGGCTTTCACGATAGATCTCCTCAAACGAGAACCAGCGCTTCACCTCTTCTTTGTTATTCATCTTGCCATCGGCCTTGGCTGTGAAGAAGCCTAACTTATAGTCGGGAGTATTGGTATCGATGACAATGGCAATCAAACGGTTGCGGTGGTCGGAATAAGTCAGCTGTTGCTGAACGACGAGATCTTGGTTGGAGAGGAACAAACCCAACCCAGGGTGCGAGTGCATCCAGCAGGTCAGCACATAGTCACGTTTCGACTTCTGTTGCAGGTTGTCGATGACTGAAGCCATGTTGACGCTGATTTTCTTGCCGAAGTTGAGGCTGTATTCTCCAAAGTCGGCATCGTCGCCAGGCTCCACCATTTCCTCAAGGCTGATGTCGTAGCGGTGGTTGCGGCCTTCCTCATAGTCCCAACAGCCCAAGATAAAGCATCCCGTTTCGTTGGTGCGTCCATCGGCCTCAAGCGAGCCGTTGAAGAAGTCATACAACTTCTTGATAAGGCCTGTATTCATGTACACCTTGTTGACGGCGGTATCGGCAAACACCATGTCCATATCGAAGGTCATGTATTCGTTGATACGTTCCTTGACGTGTTGCAGGCCATTCTCATACTTCACAGATTCGTCGGTAATGACGGAGATGATGTTGGGGTCGTTGGTCTCTTTCGAGGTGTCGTGGACTTTTTTCTTCTTTTTCTTCAAAGCCAAGAAAACGGCAAGCAGCACCAGCAGCAAGCCGGCGATGCCAATAATCAGCAGCAGGCTCATGTCGATCTTTTTGTCCGAGCCAGGTTCGGGGTCCGTTGCAGCACCCTTGCCACCTGAAGAGGGTTCCACCATCTCCACGGCAATATTGACCGGTTCGCCGTTGAACAGGCCTTCTATGCCTAACTGCGCGTCTTTTTGAAGTCCTTGAGGCTCAAAAACGTATGGGTCGGGCTGTGCCATGAAAAGACAGCTGCCATCTTCGGTCCATGTGAAGCAGTTGCTGATGGCATCGTTGCCGATGGCATCACGTTTCAGCTCCAGATAGCCTTCGGGCACCATGACGCGCAGCTTGGTGCCGTCGAAGGTCATGGTAGGCGCTTGGGCCATTACCCATGTCGTCGCCAACAAGATGATGGACAATATAAATATGATTCTATGTTTCATAGTGGTTTAGATTGAAGGTATGTCTTCCTCTTTCTTCTTTTTCTCTTTCTTCACCTTGGGTACTTTGGTCATCTTGGCGCTCTTTACCTTGCTCGAAATCATGGTGACAATGAGGGTGATACCCGCAAGCACACCCACAAGCATCAGAATCCACTTCAAGTCAATGTTGTCCCAAAAGCCTTTGATGACTTCCAACTTGGAAATACGCGAGTTGGTGTCCTTGACACTCTCCCACAAGGTCTCCAGGTCTTCCTCTTCGTCGATAAGTTCTTGATTCTTACCATACTCCATGGTCGCCCTGTTGAAGCAGTCGTTAGCCTTGTCTTTGATGGTTTTAAGCGAGTCGATCCGTTTGTTGGCCACATACAGGTTGCCCTTTTCCTCCATGATGTTCAACTCCTGAAGGAAGCCATTGAACTTGGTGGTGAGTTTTTGAACCTTTTCCGCCTTGGCTTTCTCCGCCTTCTTTTCATCAATACGATTCTGGATTTGTTCATAAAGGGTGGTGTATTGTATGTACTTCATTTGCAGGCTCTTCTCAGAGAAGATGACCTCGCTGTTGATGTTGTACCACGATTCCACCAGCTGGTGGCGGGCCTTGAACTCGGTTTCATACTTCTCAACATTCTTAGCCGTGTCGATCCGCCTACCCATCTTGTCCAAGTCCTTATAGAATTCCTTGAGTTCGTCGGCGACATATTCCGTGATCTCATCCTGAGCCAAGCAAGGCTGGGGTATGAAGCTCGACAACAAACCGACGACGAAGAGTATGCTGATGTATTTCTTCATGGCTTACGCTTATTTGACAAGTCTTTTAACAAAATCGTAGTCCTTGAGCACCTTCGAATCAATCTTCTTCTTACAATCACTAGAAAGAGCATTCAATTTGGCGTCAAAGCTCTTCACCGCGGCATCAAACGAAGCTTTATGCTCAGCCTTTTGTGCAGGAGAGGATGCTGTCGACCATTTGTTAACGATGCCGTTCAACTTGTTGGTAGTTGATTTGACATCTGCAGTCGTCACACCACAAGTTTTTATCGAAGAATCGGGGTTAGGATTAGGATTAGGATTAGGTTTCGGTTTTTCATTGATGTTTTCATAGCAAGTTGTCAGTCGGTCTAAAGCCTCGTCAATTTCGGCACATCCTGTGTTTTGGAAACGTTTGAGGTCAATCTTGGAATACTGGTCGTTGAGCAAACCTATGACCGTGTTCATCAACGAACGGTTTTTGCGTTTCAGCTCATTCACCTTGGCCTCACCAACTTCAAACATCTCAACATACTCCTCAATGGTGGCCAGCAATTGACGGCTTTCCTTGCAACGGTCGAGCTGGATGTCAATTGTTATGTCGTTGGCCACAAAGTCAACGATGGCCTTACTGCCCGAACGATGCATCGGCATGGGGTTGCGCAGGGTCAGCTTCAGATCGCTGCGGTTGTCAGCAATCTTGAAACTCAGATTAAGTTCCATCTTGCCGTCGAGCGGCACCATCTGCTTGTCGAGTTCCTTCTTCACCTTCTTTTTCTTGGGAACCACTAGGTCATAAGTACCGCTGAAGGTCATGCCTTCGGGGGCGATGGAGGCCGACACAGGCTGGCTGCCCAAGTTGAGGAAGTTCTCCTGGTCGACGTAGGTCTGGGCTTTCTTAAGTTTAACGCCACGGTTCTTCATGTATGTCGGCATCTCACTATACGAAATGTCGTGTTGTGGCAGCCAAACCTTGTCGTAGTTGGGCGAGGGCATGCCACCGCTACCCATGGTGACCAAAAGGGTCTCAGTGTCGGGGTTGAAGTCAAACTTCATGGTCATGATGGCGGCGGGGATGCGGTCGTTATAGGCCGGCACCGACACCTTAAGGGTTTGTGGCTCACCCGAAGCCACCTGCACTTGATACTGGGCGAAGAGCATCGTCGGCATCAGGGTAAACAATATGATAGCTAGTTTTTTCATGGCAGTTTAGTTTTCGTTTCTTAATTGTTCAATCCAGCCGTTGGGCTCGGCTTGTTCGAGCACCCATTCGGCCACCTTATTGTCCTCCGGGAAAGGAGGCGTGTTCAAAGCATGATATTTCTCATACTTGAGATACAACATCACGCGGTCGACATACCAAGCCAAGTCGGTGAAGGTACCACAAGCCGGCGTGTTGAGACAGACGCGCCCTGCAAAGTCGCCAAAGAAGCGGATATTGGGATGCCAAGGATGTGGGATCTCTTTGCCTTCCGCGTTCTTGGTGAGGAACTTGAACTCCAGCTTGCTGTCGACGGCGGGATAGTTGTTAGGAATGGTGATGTTCATGTGGAACTCGTTGGCGGTGACAGGCTTACACAGTCCGTTGGCGTCGGGTTCCTCGATGTTGCAGAACGACTTCACCTTGAAGATGATCTCGTACTGCGTAGGCAGGTTGTCGGCATTGCGCTTGCGGATGATGTAGGTGATGTCCTTATCCTCCCTGAAACGCTGGTCAATAGCCGACCACTCGTGCATCAGGCGACGGTTGCGCCCCACGAAGCGCATCTGCTTGTACTGGTCGATTTCTCTCATTTGTTCAGCTTCTTCCATAGCGCTCTGGTTTTAAGAGGTTCATCCAGCGATGGGATCGGAAATCACTTCCAAAGTGTCGCCCGCCTTCACGTTGTAGTCGAGCAGGGTCTTCTTGGTCTTGCCCACCTTGGGCTGTAAGATGATGTCACGGCCAGTCACCTCATCCTTCTTACCGAAGAAATACTCGGTGGGCACATAGTCAATCATCTCGGGCATGTCGAAGATTCGGGCGCCTGTGGCATCAACTGCCTTGCGCAAGTTTGTCATCAAAACCTCCAAGTCCGTAGTAGGGTCATTTACCTTGAACTTGATGGTCTTGTTTTTGTACCTGAGAAATAAAAAATACTCTTCCATGATTACTTTGTTTTTATTATTACTTATTGATTTCTGACTTATTATTGTACTACGATTCTTTCGATTGCAACATTCTCACCAGCACTAATGCGAACCATATAGACACCTTGCGGGAGAATGACGTTGATGCTTTGACGGCCATTGGCGACTACCTGACGATGGGCAAGTTTGCCATCAAAGGTATAGACACTCAACTCGGCTTCGTCGCCTTCATTCACAACGACAAGCCCCTCACCTGTTTTTGCAGGGTTGGGATAGATGGCGTATGCAGGCTTACTGCCTCCAACGGTGTAGACCGAGCTAAAAGCGCCACAGAAAAGGTTGCCTTGGGCATCGGCGTTGAAGCTTATGTAGACCTGATAATCGCCATCTGCAAGGCCTTCGGCAGGATAGTAATACTGTCCGTTGGCACCAGCGATGGCCTTGCCGTTTTTGTACCACTGATACTTATAATTATCCTTGGGATTGGGATAAATCAAGAGGTAATCTTTTCCATCGTGTTTCTTGGCCACAATTTTCTGTACATCGCTGTCTTCAATATACGACTGCACGGCCACATCCAAACTAAGTTCGACGGAACAGCCCGAGTCGGGGTCTTCAGCTTGTACCGACACCTTTTGGTCGCCTTTGCTGCCCCAAAGCACTTTGAGTGAACGGCCTGAAGGCTCAACGACAGCTTTGTCGTCAGTGACTTGCCAAATAAGCACGGCATTGCCAGCATGGGCTACAGTATATGTACATGCCAATCCCGTGCAACTGCTGATGTCACCGCTGAGCGTCAAATTACCCATATCTTTCACGGTGATGGTAACCACATTGCTATAGACCTCTCCAACGGCATTGGAAGCCATAAAACGAAGTTTCCATCCATTGTACGAGGCATCCAAAGGTTGGCCTTCGTAAACCACGATGTCGGAGAATGAGGAATGAGCCGACAGTTGCCAAGCATGCTCGGTGGCATCGCTGAACGAGGGCTCAGTAAGATCGAGCACATCGCCGGCACAAATGGGTGCCGGAGTCTCAATGTCATTGTTGATGACAGGGAGTTCGCTCCCCAAATCGAAGGTGCCGCTGACCATTACGTCGAAATCGGGCATAACAAAGGTTTGGTGATCGATTTCAACGGTCTGACTGACGTCATCCTTGTTGAATACTATAAGAGTACTCAACACATAGCCATCATGAGGCGTGGCGGTGATGGTGACCGTGGTACCCACTTCCACCTGACCGGAAGGGTCAACGCTGATGGAGCCATGGGCAATCAAGGGATTGACGGTGATCGTGTGGGTTACGGTATAATAAAGAACGGTATCGATCACATCGTGGTCAGGCATCCTGCCTTTCACGGTGTCGGGCTCGGGACGATAGCCTTCGATGGTTGGAGATCCCACCAGATACTTCTGCCCCACTTCATACTCGCCAACAAATTCCTCATGGGCTTGCGACAAGTCGGACTCAAACAGATACCTAATCTTCAGCGAGTAAGTGTCGTCTGAGGTCCCCTTGGAGGATTGCGCTTGCAAAGTGGCCGCCATGAGCAGCAACCATGCGAATAGTAAATGCTTTTTCATCGTTTATGGTTTTTATTGTTTTGATTATTCATGACACAAAAATACAAAAATCAAACTATAATTATCAATTAATTATCAATTCTCAACTATTGCACCTTAGTCAACGCCAACAACTCCTGCCCGCTCAGCGGTTCCAAGTCATAATTGATCAATAGGATAAGCACGTCCTTGAGTAGTACATGGCCTGTGGACTGCGACCTGGGCAGACATAAACCCATTGAGGCACCCATCTTGGTCATGAAGTCGGCGTTCTCTTGCTCGTCCTCGATTTCCAAGCGGGGCATGAGATCGTCAAGGAAAGTCCAGGTGTTCTCGTCATGGAGCTTGTGGGTAACGGCCACCTTGAGCTCACGGTAGAAGTTGTCGTCGAACTGTTCGCCTATCTCGCCGTAAACGTCGAAGTGGCGCAAATCGTGCTGATCTACCAGGTTTTCGTAAGCTGCAGTGACAAGCTTTTGGATCTCATTACGGATAACAAACTGTTCGAAGTAGTTCAAGCCGAAGCTTTCCTTCATCCGCAATGCAGGCAGATGCGGAAAGTAGTCGTAGAACAGGGTTTGTTTGTTGAATGTATATTGCATGTCAGTGTTGTTTTCGTGGTTTACATATCAAATGACATTATTTCCTTCGGTGCAAAGATAAGTTTTTTCCGTCATGACTACTATTCTATTTTAAACTCTCTTAAGCCTAATAGATTTCCGTTCAAGAAGGTTACCCGTTACGGCATCAAAACGGAGGGTCTCCATAGTGCGGTTGATGGTCTTCATTTGGAAGCGCCATTCGGGATTGCCTTCTTTGGGCTTTTGCCGCCATCCACGCATGATGTCGTCAATATTCACATGGTTTTCCTCTAGGATTTGTTTCATCTGGTCCCACTTCACAGGATAGTCGGCATCCTGGTCTTTCATTTCAGTCACCTGTCCTTCGCGGTCGTATGTTTTCCAAACCCCGATGGGCTCATGCCAATCTTTCAAATACTGTCCGTCGCTCGCTATCGTCAAGGTATCGGGATAGAACTTGATTTGTGTGCACACCATGTCGGCACCCATCGGAACGATTTGCTTGCCATAGCCATCGGCGCACTCGTACCACACCACATAGTTGCCGTCTTCTTGGCAAATGTATTTCCCATTGGTGGAATGGTTCTCAAAGAAAAATATGTCGAATGTACTCATTGATTTCCCTTATTCATCTTGTATCCTTTTTTATCTAATGCCTGTTTTTTCTCCGCAAGATTGCCTTTAATAGTTTCCCACTGGAAGGGAACAAGAGAATGTAGACGGTCGCCGTAGTCCATGACATTAGTGGTGGTACCATACTTAAATGTAAACTCTGGCCTGTTGTCGAAGCTATGTTTCAGGCCAAACAAGACACCAAGCCCATGAGCCAACGATTCGCTATTGAAATCGCCATTGGCCTCAATGGATTTTTTGAACAGCAAAACGACATCTTTTTCGTCGGGCATGACCATACAGTTACAGAACGCTTTGTCGGCAAAATCCGTCTTCATGAATTCATCATAGGATTCCATATACTTGTCGAGTATATAGACTCTCAAATAGCCGGCATATTGAGGATATTCGTCAATGAAGCGCTCGTCAAGAAAACTTGAAACACTCTTTTTATGCACTGCGCTGGCTTCTGTCAAAAACACGTTTTCCCCCAATTCCTCATCCCAGACCAGGTACTTTGAACAATTGGAAGGATCGTCCGACGTATCTTCCAGCGGGCCACGCGACTGGTCAACTTCAATGACATTAATGGACAGGTCGTCCACCTCTTCAACAATGGCACAACCACCCTGGGCAAGAATCTCCTTGTGATGACTGTCGGAATTCAGTTTCCACCTTCGGTTGCCAGGCAAGATGGAGTCGGCAGCGTCAATGGTCAGATCCGTTTTCTTCTTCAAGCAATTGACGGTAATATAGCAGATCCTGAAATCCAGACTTGGCAAAATCTTGATAGTCAGAGCTCCAACTACCGCCCCTTTCGACTTAGCCACAACATATCCTTCCGTATCGCAACCACCCGTAAGTTTTATCGTAAGATCGTCATCGCTTCTGCTCTTGATTTTTTCCCTACTTAATTCAATGTTCTTATGGGAAGGGATGAGCTCTATCTCATCAAAATTCCCTTGCATCGAGAGCTTCAGCTCGGCCTGGTCAAAAACGCCTCTTCTTAAATCCTTGACCTTCGATCCTGCATAGGAGAGGCCCAAAGTGGGGAAATAATACCACTCCATAAATGGATCATCATTAATGTATCTTGTTCTGATCACAAACTTCCTTCCATCCACATAAAGATCGTCCCAATAGGTATGCAGGAATCCATCATCCGTGAATGGCCTTAGTATGACAGGCTCTATAGATTTAACAAAGCCTTTGGGCGTATATTTCATCACCACATCATTCCCTTCTGCCTGTATAATGGTGGTACAGGTATCCCCATATTTATTCACACCTTGGCCTTTACACAATTTAAACCTTTGGGGAATAGCAGGGGCGAATGTAGCGGAGACCCTTACATTCTGCGAATTCTTGCTTAAAGTCCTAACAGTGAGGTAAGGATTGTTTAGACAATTGCTATCGAGTTTTATATTTTTCTTGTTTATTCCTTGAACAATATTGTATGCCCCACAATACGAATATTTTTTCGGTTCCAGCTTCTCAGTCTTGCTATTCCATTCTTGTTTGATATGGGTCAACTTGATCAACTTGCAACATTCGTATTCAAAAATGTCGATGCAACGGATAGGACCTTCTTCTCTCTCTATTTCCAACCTTTTGTAGGAGCCGCGATCCACATGGACATCACGGATATGCTTCTCGTCTTTGGGCAGCGATTCTGCATCCATGTTGTAGTTGTTCCATATCCTTTTCACGAAGTCTTGAGAAGTGTGCCATTTCTCCATCACATCCTTACTGACGGCCTTCTTCCGTTCTGATTTCTTGAAAGTGATGGACTCGTACTTTTCGTCCCAGATTTTCACTTCCTTCACTTCGCCCTTTTCGTATTCAATGTGGTAATGATAGACCGTTTGTTTCGGCTTCTTTACAGAAGAGGCATCAACATCCAACAATTCAAGCTTCGGTCTTTCTTGATCAGTCGTTCCAGATTGAGATTGGCTTACGACATCCACATCCAACAATTTAAGTGATTCTTTTTTCTTTTCTTCTTTTTTCTTTTCTTCTTTTTTCTTTTTCCCTTTTTTCTCTCCCTCTTCTTTCTTCTTTTCAATTTCAGTGTAAATATAGTCGAACTCTACGGTTTTATGGTAATCCTCACACAAACCATAGTCGAAAAAATACAATGTGCCGTTTTCCTCCAACACAGGAAACTTACAGCCATGGTCAATAATAAAACTGGTGGCAAATTTCGACAGTTCCACATCTTTAATGAAATTAGAAGGGTCGAAAGGTTCAGACTCTATTGTAAAACTATTCGTGTCTCTCTCATAAATGACAGTAGTCGATTGGGTGGGACCGACATATTTGCCGATATTCGACGGGGAAGTGCCCGATTCAGTACCATGGTCGTCAATGTACTCCTTTTCAAAGGATTCTCCCATCCTGATCCAGTCGAAGCCATATTCTCCTCTCCAGTCGTCTTTGGGACGAAAATACACAAGACATTCCTTACTTTCCTCGGCTTGGTTGTTAGAGTTGTCGTTGTTGTTTTTTGGACCTTCACCTGATGACATAATCACATACCTTTTATAAAGTTACAATCTTCTCTTTCTTCGCATCCCAAACCATTGCAGTTCTTTATCAACGCATCGTAAACGGCTTGGGCAATCAGGTCGGGGTTGTACTTGGCCACATCCTCGGGATGGGTCAAATATAGGTAGTTCACCTGCACGGCATGTGCGTGCATGGGGTTCTTTTCATTCAAGAAGGGGTTGCTGGCCGAGCGGCGCACGCCGAGGCACTTCAGCCCTGTGGCCTTGGCAATGCTATGGCTGATGCGGCAGGCTATACATAGCGTGATGCGCTCATCCGTGGAAAGGCGATAGGCATAGTCGGAACTGTTGAAAATCTTACGGTCGTCCTTGCCATCCAAGCTGCTCACATAGCAGCACACGCCCTCGGTGTAGGCATGGTCAGGCAAAACGGCTTCATATTGCTCGCAAGGCGCCATGAGGCCTTTCAAGGAACATATCCCTTCAAAATGCGTGCTCGCCTCGTTTTTGCACGTGGCTTCGTCGCAATGGCGACACGGCGCGGCATTGAAGCGGTGCGCCAACATAAAGAGGTAGGCGTTCTCCTCGTCCGTCACGCCGAGCTTGTCCTTTAAGTCGTAGCAAGGCTTGCCCTCATCTTTCTTGTAACACCTATTGTACGCCTCCTCGTGGAATTCGCACTCCACCAAGCCTTCCTTGTCGGGCAAGCACATCAAGGGTCCATGGTCCAAGGCGTTGTTGCGCTGGCAGACGAGACGCTCGGAGCGAAAGGGGCAGCGGTAGCCTTCACCTCGCGATTTCCATACTCCACCCTCAGAACAAACAAGGTTGCGATGGCAGTCGGGGCCACAGGCGACCAACTTGTCGAGCACCACTTGCACGTTGCTTTTCTTCAACTTACGAAGGCATTGCGGCTCGTTGTAGGCCACGAAGTTCATGCTCGGACGTTTATTGGATTCAAAGAGTGCGGCCAATTTGTCGTTCAATTGCTGTGCCCATTGGGCTTCGCCAATAGTCACTGGCGGGTCGCCCACGGTAAGCGTATAGCCTCGATCAGTGCAACCATAGCGTCCACAATACTTGCACTTTTCCTCATCGTAGGCAGCAAGCGTTGTGGCATTGACGACCACCATCTTGGGCTCTGTTTTCTTCGGTATCCATTCCATAACTCGCAAATCATTTATCCAGGGATAATGGTAATCACCCCACCCCAAAGGCATTGTAATGTGTCGGTATTGAGCAAGGCAGGGGCGTTTTCGACCAAAAGGTCGGGCTTACCTGGTTTCCATGGTGCAACAATATTCGGTATGCATGGCATCGGAGTCAGCACTCCTAAAGCAGCTGCAGTTGCCGCCGCCACCGTTGGGTTGGCCATTGAACTGCAAACGCCAAAACTGGGTATGTTAACCAAGGGTTTGAAGTCCATGATGTTGCCCATTGGTGTGCCTTCCACAAAGGCCTTTCTCCCAGGAGTCGCCGCGAAGGGTGCCATTCCACCCATGGCGAAAGGACAGGTCATTTTGGTGCCTGTGGCAACGAAAGTGCGTCCCACCGGCGTCGGTGTCGGCGGAGCCGGAGGCGGAGGCGGAACGGTATTGTCGAGGCAGGCTTGGTTGAAGGAAATATCGCCTTCCACATTTGCGATTTTCGACTCCAACTTGGCAATGGCTTCTTTCAGATCACCTGTGAAGAACCACTTGTCATCCAATTCTGCCTGCAGCTTATCCTTTTCTTGGTTCAACGAAACAAGCTTGGCCTTGTCGGCGGCAATTTGACTCTGAAGCTGTTCGGCATAGACCTGCTTGCGATCGGGAAGGTCGGCGGGGTTCTGGTTCAAATCTGCCATTGGGACGCTCAACTCGTTGATGGTTTTGTCAAGTTCAGCAGCCTCTGCCCTTTTGGCGGCGGCGGCTTCACGGTCTTTATCTGCCAGATGTTCCTCCTTGTACACGAGAATCACGGTGCCGTCAAACTTAGCCGAATCTCCTGCATTCTTGCCCATGTCTTTATCGATCACCATTTGATACATATCGGCATTATGCTGATGTTGGACTGCCGATGAATCTAGTCTACCCGCCTCGGTATAACAGTTATCCCGTTGCATAGCCATATCGTTCAAAGGCTTTTCATAACCGGCTTGTGCCTCTGGCGTCCATTCGGAAAAAATCTCAGGTGGTGGCGGTATTTTGCCCATCGTTCGTTCTCCTTACGATTAGTTGATTTTACACAACGCAGCCTTGAGGTTGGCTTCGATTTCTCCTTCCATATTGAGTTGTTTGCCCTTGATGCTGGTCTCCAAATCCGACTTCAAGAGAGCCTGATTCTTTCCGCCAGCTCCAAACCGATCCTTCGATTCCAACGCAATGGTACTGTCGGAGTAGACACATACACCCTCCTTCTCTGACATGGAAATGACATTCTCATGATCCTTTAGTTCAAGATGTATCTTGTCCTTAATCATATGGACATGGGTGTCAGTATCCTTAATCCAAGTGTTGAAATCATTGCCAACACTATTGCAATAATCGTTGCCTTCGCGATCCCAAACGTCGTGGTCGGCAGTACGCTTGATGTCGTTCTTGGCATGGCTCTCGATGTCGTTCTTGGCATCCATAACGATGTTGTTGTCCGCTCTGAGCACGATATTATTGTCCGCCACCAATTCTATGTTGCCCTTCGAATGCATGCGGATCAACCTGTTGTCAGTATCGTAGGTCACTACATAGTTATGGGTGGTCTCGTCGTAAATCTTAATGTAACCATGCTCACCCTTGTCGCGAATCTCGATGGTGTGTCCGTTGCGGGTTCGGATGGCTTTGTATTCGTTGTTTTTCACGGACTCCTCTTCAACCCATGACCTGTTGACCTCGTCGACATACCAGTTGTGTACCGTACCCGCGACATAGGGACATTCAGCATTGTTGAACTCGAAGTCCACAATCACCTCGTCGTAGATTTCGGGCACCAGATAACAGCCTTTCAACCAACCGGCGTAAGGTTGGGCGACACGGATCCATGGCGTAATATTATCCTTCATACCTTCATCCTTCATATCCTCTACGACGCCATCGCTATACTTCACCTGATACTGCCAGTTCAGGACTACCCTGACGCGACCTATGCCTAACGGGTCCTTGTTGTCGTACACACGGCCATGTTGCGGTCCGCAATGTGGGTAGATGTCGAAATCTCCATAGGTAAGGAAGCCCTGCTCATCGCGTTCGAGGTAAGGAGGCACGGTGGCCTTTTGTGGAATGGCTTTGAAACTATTATCCAACTTGCGGATAGAGTCCTCTTTCCATTCGTATGTAAGATCTATAATTTTCAGAGGCTCATGTTGCACAAACTCGCAAGTGCCATCCTCAAGCTTGGTCTGGTCCTCAATGACAATGACGCTCCCCAGTTTCAGGTCGGCGCGGCAGGCCTCGCCTGAGCATATTAAGGTGTCGGCCATGACGTATTGTTCGAGGATGCGACGTTGGTCGCGCGTCCATAAATCCAATTCGTTGGCATCGAGATTCTTTTGTTCTCCCTCTTTCCATTTGCCACAAATCTGCTTGGAAACGTCTTCGTGCAGGATGCGCGCCGTGTGACTTTCGAGAACCGCGTTGTAGCTGCTGTTGAAATAGTCGACAGAATGTTCAAAGGCTGACTTCGACATCTCATGGAAGGGTTCTATTTTATATTTCCAGTTGTGCACATTGCCTTTCTCAATGCCAGCCATATATCTGTTGCACATGATATAGTCCCATTCGCAGAGTGCGGCGCCTGTATGATGGCTCATATTCACGTCGTATTCATAATTCTCAATGCCGAAACCTGTGCGCAAGGTGATGGGGTCGTATTCCTTCATCTTGCCAAAATGGATCTTGCCGTCCTCGAAATAGAAGAATTCGCCAAAGCGTTTGGCCAAGCGTTTGATAAAATCATAATCGCTTTCCCGATACTGCACTGTATACGGCATAGGGGTTTCGTATCTGGGATTCGTCTCAAAATCCATATAGTCGATGACGTCATATTCGCCGGCATCTGGATCGAACTTGTGTGGCTCGGCCGACGCATGCATAAGAATATCATCGACATATTCCTTCAACGTAGCATTGGAACGGCAGGAACATCCAGGAAACTGCTTGAATCTAGCATCGGGGGTATAGGCAACGCAATGCACCACCATAGGGTCTTTCATTCGGGTGCGCTCCACCTTAATATTTTGGATGTATCCTTTGAAAAAAGAGTCGACTTCGTACGCGATGGAGTCACCGTTTTCGTCTTCTCGGTAGGCCGTCAACGAGCATTCCACCAAGGCACCCAAAAGTTGTTCCCTCAACTCGAACTTGATGTCATCCTGGGTAAGCGTCATATTGCTCTTGCGGAATGTGAATTCGAAACGGTTGGGCTCCAAGAGCCTTTTGGTCAATTTGAAGGAGAGGAATGTGTATCCTTCTAGTTCCTGTCCGTTGATTTTAAATGTCGGTACGTTCTCTAATTGTATTGCCATGAGTTATACGAGCTAAAGGATGAAACAAAAGGCTATTGTTATTATGTATTATTTTATGATATCCGGGCTTTTACCCATAGTATGGATCGGTTTGTGATCAACCCTGTTGTAACCGAGAGAATTACCATAACCGTCAGAGAAGATCATTCTTTGTGCATTGATCACGATACGAGTCGTCATCATGTTGTTGTTTTTGTCGTTAAAGTATTCGAAGAGGTTGGTGCAGTAAGCGTCTTCGAATTTTATGAATCGGTAGGCGGTCTTTTTTGTGTCGTTGAGGTTGGTAACCAAGGTGATGGTGCCGTCTATCTTCATATCCGCTTTTAACATCCATTCGTATAGGCCGTGACCTTTGGCGGGTGTGGCGATGGTAACGTTGATGGTGCCGCCAAATGGGCCATCGTAGGGTTTGCCATCATAAGTACTAAACCATCTGGATAGGAGGTAATCACATTCAACGACGGTGTACTTCTCGGTTATATCTTTGAATTGTAATGTTCCTTTTATTGCCATGATAAATAAAGTTATTGGAATATATAGACTCTCTCTTTGCCGTCACCCAAGGGGGTAGTAAGGCCTTGCGATGCATCGATGAGTTCCTTCGAGTTGTTGTCCATGCCGATACCCGTCCCCGTTCCGTCGGTGAAGAAAATACTGCGCGCACTGATGGTGACGCGAGTCGTCATCATGGTACTATTATGGCTGTTGAAATACTCGTAGAGGTTGACGCAGTAGGCTTCCTTAAAGTGTATGAAACGGTAGGAAGTCTTGTTTTTGTCGTTGACGTTGGTGACCAACGAGACGATGCCGTCCTTTTTTCGACCGTCACAAATCAACCAATCGAAGAAATGGATTCCCTTAGCTGGCGTGACGATAGTGGCAATGATGACGCCGCCACAAACACCCGTGTTGGGTATGCCGTTGGTATCGACACCCTGACTGAGGCGGTATTCACACTCCTCGAGGGTGAACTTTGCAGATGATCCGTCGATCTGTAGATTTCCTTTCAGTGCCATAGCATTGCGTTTTGGAATAGGGAGCAGGCTGTCGCCTGCTCCCTATGGATGAGACAATTATGCCCAGTCGTTGGTGTAGGTCACCGAACCGTTCTTGATTTCGCGGCACGACAAGACGATCTCCTCGTAGTGACCCATCTTGTCTTCCCACATCTCAACAAAATTGACGCAGTAGCCGTCGGTGAACTCGATCTTCTTCATCAAGTTGCCCGACTTGGTCTCGTTGAATTCGATGGCGCCGTTCTTGGCCAGGTTCGGGGCGATCATCCAGTTCAGCAGGTCCGGATTGCCGTCGTTCAAGGCTTTGACGCGGAGCGTGATCTTACCGCCTCTCGGAATACCGCTCATTTGGCCTTCCGTGTCGGTGGCTTGGTTGAAAGAATAAGTGACCATCATGACCTCGCGCTCGGTGAGGCCGTCAACTTTCAATGTTACAGGTGTTTTTGCCATTTTTTTAATTTTTAGAGTGAGTAATTTTGTGAATTGTATGGATTGTGTGTTTTCTGTTTATTACTCCAAGGAAGTCTCGGCATCCATGTAGTCCTTGTTGTCGGCCTCGAGCTTGATGACGAAGTTCTTGGCGGCAAAGAACGGGGTGATGGAGATGTCGACCGACACCACCTTGGTCTTCGGGTCCTGCTTCGGGTCGCCCAGTTTGTACTTCGAGAAGAAGTTCTGGTAGCCCTGGTAGTGGTTTAGGAAGTCCTGGATCTTGTCTTTCAGTTTCTGAGGCGACTTGTAGGGATCCCAGTTCTCAAGGGCGATTTCATGCACATAGTTCATGAGCACTTTCTTCACCCAGTCGAACACGCGCACGATGGGGTATTCCATCATGGCGTCGAGGTCGCCATTATACAAGGTATTGTTATTGAATGCCATGACACGGCCTTCGGAGAACACCATCGGGACAACATGGTCGTCCATCAGCGAGGCGATTTCCGACTTGAGAAGGTCGAGTTTGACACCCTTCACATCGGCTACGGTACCGTATTTCTTGCCGGCACGACCTTGTGAGATCGGCGTGGCCTCGTCGTACATCATACCTGCCAAAGCACCGGCAGGCGAGATGTAGAAGGCCTCTTCATACTGCTCGTCGTAGCTTAGCTTCTCGCTCTCGCGGCCGACAAGCCAGTTGCAGGCCATGACGACGTTTTGCAGAGCGGCATCGCTGTCGACGAAGCCTTTGGTGACTTCCTTCAGGTCTTCGAGTGAGTTCTCGTCATCAAGAGCAGTGTCGGTCACGAGGATAGTTCTGTACTTGTGTGCCACCTTGGCCCAGCGGAGCAGTTCCACTCTGTCCTTGAACACGCCGCCAGGGATGACGATGAAGCTGTAGCTATCCTTCAAGCTCAGACGGTCGAAGGCGTGCTTCAGCAGGTCATCCACTTGGTCCTTAAAGCTCGACTCGGTATCGGTGATGGCTTCCTTGGCCACGTTGACGACTTTCAGCTTATCCACTTTCTCACCGCCGCTGTTCTTGAAGAACATGTCAAGGGCACGATAGCTGCGCTCCAGGTCCTTGGAAGCATCGAGGGCATCGGTGATGCCTTGAGTGAGCACCTTGAGGTGTTTCTCTTCCTTCTGCTTGCAGCTCTCCACCATGTCGGTGGCCGAGGCATTTCCTTCGTTAAGGAGTTCGAGCCATGCCTTGAGTTCTGTCTTCAGGGCATCGCGCTTGCCTTTCTTACGGCTGTCGCTCAGGAACGAGTCCTTGATGGCTTTCTTGGTGGGGTTCATGTCCTCGGCGGCAGGGATGATACCCTTAATGGCCGAGAAACCGCCGAACTTCTGCAAAAGTTCGGTAACTTCTTTTTTCTGCTGTGCACCTTGCTGTTGCTGTTGTTGCGCACCGGCTTCGGTAGCTTTCTGTAATTGAGGATCTGCCATAGTTATCTTCTGTTTTTTGTGATTATTCGTTTTCTTCCAATTCGTTCAGCAAATACTCGAGATAGTCCTTGAGCTCTTCCTTGCTGCCGGCGTCCTTGAGGATGTCGCGGAGCTTCTTGTTCTGCTCGATTTGCTTACGCACCTTGGCCACGCTGTCCATCTCAGCTTTCTTCTTCGAGAGGAACTCACTGTTGGCCACGAGGTTGCCCTTGCCGCCGTTGGCTTCAAAGTCCTTGATTTCGTTGAAGTGTAGCGTCTCAGTGACAATGCCACCATCGTCATCAGAGAAGTTGACCTCCACGCTGGGCTTGAAGTGGTCGAACACGTCGCCAATGGTCTTGGCGTCCTCAAACAGCTCAGGATCCTCGCCCTGGGCATCTGAGGTGTACTGGTCGATGAACAGGGTTTTGTTGGTGTCAAGTGCACTTACCTGACTGCCCGATTCTTCATCGGTGGCTTTTGAAATGAAATTTTTCTCTTCCATAGCAATTAGTTTTGATGATTATTTAGTTGTTTCTTATTGAATTGTCTTTATTCTTCCTGTTTGATCATGTAGTCGGTCTTCACGCCGTCGACGTAGAAGGCCACCTTGCCGTCTTCCATCTTCACCTCGACGGTGTCGCCAGCCTTGAGCTTGCCGCTGATGATCATCTTCGACATCGGGCGACGCAACTCCTTACGGATGGTGCCGATGATGGGACGGGCACCAAATTGCGGGCTGAAGTCCATCATGGCGATAGCCTGCTTGGTATCGTCGTCGATCTTGAAGCCGATGTTCTGCTCGGTGAGCAGCTTCACCAGACCCTTCAGGTGGATACTGAAGATGCGGGTGACGGTAGCCGGCGTGATGGGCGAGAACGGCACGATCTCGGTCAAACGCCCCAAGAACTCAGGACGGAAGTAGTCCTGCATGATGGTCATCAAGTCGCTGTTCTTCGGGACGACGCCCTTTTCAAACGAGTCGACGATGAACTTGCTGCCGATGTTGGAAGTGAACAAGATCAAGGCGTTGGAGAAGTCACCCACGCGGCCCAAACGGTCGTGCAGCTTGCCTTCGTCCAAGATTTGCAGGAACAGGTCGAACACCGACTTGTGAGCCTTCTCGATTTCATCGAACAGCACCACCGAATAGGGTTTCTGACGAATCTTGTTGACCAGCAGACCGCCCTCTTCGTAACCGACATAGCCGGGAGGCGCTCCATACAGCAGGGCGACTGAGTGCTCTTCCTTGAACTCCGACATGTCGAAGCGAATGAGCGACGACTCGTCTTGGAAGAGGAATTCAGCCAAGGCTTTCGAGAGCTCAGTCTTACCGGTACCCGTAGGTCCGAGGAAGAAGAAGGAGCCCATGGGCTGACCCTTCTTGTTGAGGCCCGAACGCGATTCGTAAATCGACTCAAGGATGGTCTTGATGGCATGGTCTTGTCCGACCACACGGCGTTTGAGGATCTCCTCGGCGTTGACAAGTTTCTCGCGCTCTTTCGACTGCACCTTACCCAACGGGATGCCTGTTTGCTTGGCCACCACAGCGAAGAGGTCGGAGGCAAGCACTTCATCGCGCTTCTCGGCGGTGAGTGTCTTCAGTTTGGCGATGATCTTGTCGAGATAATCAAAACGTTCCTCCTTGGTGGAAATCTTCAAGAAGTCGGTATCGTCGTCGAGTTGGGCGATGAGCAGTACGCTCACCTTATTAATTAACTCATAGTGTAGCCAATTAAGCTCCACCATGAGTTTCTTATCATCCAGATGCTCAGGATTCTCTTTCAGTTTATTGAGTTTTGCCTCAATATTGGCCACGTCGTTGGCCGAAACGTCGTTCATGGTCTTGATGAGAGCCATGGTACGGTCGATGAGGTCGAACACCGAGTCAGGCATGGCCTTTTCGGTCATGTAACGCTTGGCCAAACGAATGGCTTCGGTGATGACCTCGTCCTTGATGGTCAGGTTGTGGTATTTCTCGAAGGTGTTGACGGCGCCTTCCACGATACGGAAGCAGGTATCCATATCGGGTTCGTCGATCTGCATCTTTTCGAACTTGCGCACCATTTCCTTGTCGGTTTCAATGTTCTTCGTGAAGCCGTCGACGGTAGCGGTGCAAACGAGCAAAAGGTCGCCACGGTTGAGTTCCTGTTTCAGCAGGTCGCCCGTGCCGTGCAGTGCACCCATCTTGTCCATCATCTTGTCCAATCCCTCGATGACGAGGATGGCGTTACCCAAAGCCTTCAGCTCATTAATGACACTCTTGAAGCGGTCTTCCGTCTCCATGTTGTTCACGGCACCGCTAGCCAAGGCAGCCAAGTCAAGTTCATAGACGATGGCTCCTTGTAAGAAGCTCGGCACGTTGCCAGTGAGCAGGCGAGCGACAAAACCGTTTATCAATGCGGTCTTACCCACACCTGATTCACCGATGATCAGTAGGTTGGACTTGGTCTTGCGGCCCAGGATCTCGAAGAACGAGGCTATTTCACGTTCAAAGCCCACGACGGGGTTTGTCTTTCCTGAAGCGACAAGCTCGTTCTTGTTGATGCAATACTTACCCAAGGTCTTCTTGGCATTGGCCGACAACGTTGGAGGCGCAACAGCCGCGCCTTCGGCGACAGCCGATTGGAGGTTGAGCGCGTCGACGACCTCGTTGGCTGTAAGGGGAAGGTTTTTCAACTGGTTGAAGTTGAAACCCACGCCTGGAGTGGCCAAGGCGGCCAAGACGCAATAATTGTCGACTGTCTCCAAACCGAACTTGGTGCGATAGTCGTCGGCAGTGTCGAAAACTGTCTTAGACTCGTCTGTAATGTCGAGCTCGCTCACCGGGCGTGAGGCTTTGGGCGTCATGCCAATTTCGCAGTCGGCCCACTCCACCAAATAATAATAGTCTTTGTCCAAGTTGCCTTCAATGAAGGGCACCATACCCATATCTTTATGCAACAAGGCTTTGAAGATATGGCAAGGATAGATAGCGTCATTGCCGTTGCTCACGGCATAATTCTGGGCTATCCTTAGCAAGTCTTCGAAAGTGGTGTAAATGCTTTTTTTATTCATATTAACACATTGTTGGTTGATTTTATTCAAATTAGAACAATTGAACGTGCAAATATGCGAAAAAAAAAGCAAAATGCAATAAGTAAAATTACCTATTTTTCAAAAAAAAGGCTGATTTGTAAAAAAAAAGAAAAAAAACTAGTCTAAAAACTCACACCAAGCCGTTCAAAAAGGCATAATTCACCATCTCGGTTGTTGAATTACATCCTAATTTATTGAAAATCTTGTTTTTATGCGATTCCACAGTACGTGCACTGATAAACAACTCATCGGCAATTTCTTTTGAGGTCTTGCCCAAAGCGCAGAGACGAATGATGTCGAGTTCGCGTTGCGTGAGGCTTTCGTTTTTCTGTGCACCTTCCGATGAGAGTTCCTCGGAGTCATGGCCAAAATAGTCCTTACCTGCAAAAACGGAAGTGATGACCGTGGCAAGCCCTTGTGGGGTGACATCCTTGCTGACAAAGCCATTGAGACCTTCATGAATCATGGCATCAAGTTCGGGGTTGTTGTCTTCGCCCGACACCAAAAGCACCTTGATATTGGGAAGCATCTGTTTGGCCGCCTTCAGCACATCCATGCCCGTGCCATCAGGAAGGAAATAATCCAAAAGGATCAAATCAATCTCGTTGGGCTGCTGCTTGAGGACTTCCAAAGCCTGGCTCACATTCTCGGCTTCGGCCTTGATGACGCAATCGAGGCCTGAATATGACAATGCCATGCGAAGGCCGACCCGATAGAGCGGATGGTCTTCGACCATCAGGATTCCGATTTTTTTGCTACGTATCATAATTTAGCTTTTTTCACATTAAACTTAATGGTGGTACCTTGTCCTTCTTCGCTCTCGATAAGCAGTTGTCCACCATTTTTCACCATCAGCTGACGGCTAACGAAAAGGCCTATGCCCGTGCCGCGCTCGCCATAAGTGCCTTCGGTCGGCTTCACCGTTTCGCGCATCAGTTCCTGCAAACGCTGTTGGCTGATACCGACGCCATGGTCAATCACTTCTACCCATACCTGCTTGTCTTCCTCGACAGCCCTCACCGTTATCTCACCTCCCTCCTTGGAGAACTTGATGGCATTGGTGAGCAAGTTCTGGAAGACAATATTGAACACATTGACCTTGTCGTAGCATTGCAAACTGGGTGCTATGTCATTGATTACAATCAAGTCCTTGACTTTCAGCTCCTCGTTATGAGGCCTGACGCCTTCCTCTACGGTCTGCAACAAGTTGAACATCGCCGGCGGATTGGCTTCCTTGCCCAACTCGCCATAGATCCAATGAAGGATGGTATAAAGCTTGTCTTTCAACTCATCGGAGCCCTTCTTCAGCGCCACCATGTTTTCCTTTAATTCCTCGCGACTGAGGGTGTCGAAATGCTCATTGGCCAGTTTCAGCACCATGTTTTGTGCCAATACCGAGTTCTTCACGTCGTGAGAGGCTACCGAAAGAATCCTGTTTTGGGTATCATTAAGCCTCGCCAAAGTCTGATTCTGCTTCTTCCTGACACGAATCAGACGCATCAAGATAACCATGATGACAATAAGCAGTCCGGCAAAAACAAAAAGTATGATGATTTCGGCGGCTTGTGTCCTGTTGTTTTTCTGTTGGATTTCAAGCTGATGCTCCTTCTCAGCCAAATCATATTTCACTTGATAGTCGCGAATAAGAGCTTGCTGGCTCTCATTGAAGATGGAGTCTTTGAGAGCAGTGCTCAACTCATAATACTCCAACGCTTTTCTGGCATCGAATTGTCTCGCAGCATCACATGCGCCCTTGTAGGCATTAAGCAAGCATTCGTCGAATTGACCTTCCTTTGAAAATGCTATGGCTTTCTGGAAATGGGCTTCCGAATCCTTGTATTGTCCTTTAGTTAGACGAAAATGGCCGAACAAAATCTCAATCTCAGCTTGAAGGAAAAAGTCTTCTTCGGACTCAGCCAAATGCAGAGCTTCCTCAAGCATCGTAAAGGCTTCGTCTTCCCGACCAGCAGCAAAATAGGAGCGTGCAACCACCATCCTGCGCTGGACGACTTTATTAGGCGAGTCATTGTGATGCAGCGAATAATCCAAGGCCTGTTCCGAAAGCGCTACAGCCTTCTCAACCTTTTCCCTGCTACGCTGACCCTCAATTCGTTCCGATTGCGAAAGATAGATGTCGGCGAGATTGTTCAAGTAGGTAGCCATGTCCAGGAAGTCACGGTCTTCCTTCAACTCGCCCATCATGTTGATGCACTTGGAATTCATTTCCTCTGCCCTATCCAATTCACCCATTGAGGAATAGATTGCCGCCATATTGTTGGTAGTGTAACGTATATTTCGCTCGTAAAATGGATTGGCTTCCTGTTCGTTAAGCTGCATCATAAGCTCATTACAACGGTTGTAGCTGTCAATAGCCTCCTCAAGTTGCCCCATCCGTTGGTAGGCCACCCCAAGAGTGTTGTAACAACCCGCCATATTGAAAAGGTCTTCTTTTTGGTTGTATTGCTCAATGGCCTTGTTGGTATAATTGACGACCTCCATCATCTCAGAACGGTCGAAATGCCAAAAAATCAATGTCTTGAGCAATTTGTCGTTCATTGCCTCCGATGGTGTATCGTTGGTAAAACCAGCCGAGTCGCCCGCCATAGTCACAATTTCGTTGGCCAAACGCACTGCATTTTCGCCACGGCTTGTGAGAAAAGCGTTATACAGGCTGTCGATCTCATACGCCGCGACCGAAACGGTCATCCAAAGGCACCCTATGAGTAAAAGCAGTTTTTTCATCGCCACAAAGATATACATTTATTGGTAATAATAACGTACCAGCCCTTCGGCAGGTGCCTTCAATACTTTACCTAATGTGAGGCCACAATCGGCTAGTGTCTCTTCTAGCGCATCGTTGAAATAATAGGCCACCGACCCTACGAAACCCACCTTCAGCGAACGGCATTCATCGAAACGCAAGATAAAAGCTTCGACAAAGGCCTTGAAACAACCTTTCACCAACCCTTGAACATATGGATGCGCTTTATATTCACCCGCAAATTCAGCAAATGAGGCCAGGTATTTGGAAGGTTGTGCTTCGTGATACAAATGCTGGATGAAATCTTTCAACTCCAGATGATACTTAGCCTCGAATTGCCGCCTCAAATCTTCAGGCATGAAGCCATAGAAATAGGCCCTCAACACTTCCTTGCCAATGTGCATACCACTGCCTTCGTCGCCAACGAGATAGCCAAGAGAAACAGCCTTATCAACCAACTTCTCCCCATCATAAACACAGGCATTCGACCCCGTTCCCAAAATGCAAGCGATGCCTTTTTCGTGACCCAAAACGGCATGGCAGGCCGCCATCAGATCGTGGGTGACATGGATTTCTGCATTAGGGAAATGGTTTTGGAAAACCTCTTTTATCATTTGGCAATTCTGGGGGTTGCCGCAACCCGTACCATAATAATGCATCGCTTGTAGAGACGTCGATTCATCGCGTCTCGAAACAGGACAATCATTATTTGGAGACGCG
Organism: uncultured Bacteroidia bacterium; assembly: GCA_902794155.1. Taxonomy (GTDB): domain Bacteria; phylum Bacteroidota; class Bacteroidia; order Bacteroidales; family F082; genus Limimorpha. Next base: position 54,509 of record CADBGN010000002.1, on the reverse strand, counting down.
ATTAATCGCGTCTCTACAAGGTTGATGATGTTTTCAAGGCATTGCCTGTCGGAATAATTGGGGTTGAATCCCTCGGTCATGAAACGCGATTTCACCACGTTTTCTTTCATCAGGATCCATTCCATTTTGGTCGATCCGGCGTCGATAATTAATCTCATACGGTTATTATCTGTAATGAGGAACGACTAGCCTACAGCCTTAATCCCTCATCGCGGGCTTTACCCGCAATCCCCAAACGTGTAAGACTCGTCTTCGCGCTTAGGGGATGGCGTTCCGCTTTCGCGGAATGACGGTTCCTCCGCCATAAGGGAAAAGGCTTATGTTTGTCTTTCCCATATTATTTTGTGCAAAATTAGACATAAAACACAAATAACGCATCAACAAAGATTTTTTTTAATAGTTTTGCAGCCCAAAACCAATAAAACAAAGCGAAATGAGAAAATGGCGCATCGAAGACTCCGAAGACCTTTACAACGTAAAAGGTTGGGGAGGTAGTTATTTTTCCATCAACGAAAAAGGCCACATGGTCGTGACTCCCAAGGAAGGTTGTGCCTCAGTCGACCTGCCAGAACTGGTTGACGAGTTGTCGCTCCGCGATGTCTCGGCTCCCATGCTGATACGTTTCCCCGACATCCTCGACGACCGTATCAACAAGATCGACTCCTGCTTCAAGGAGGCTGCTAAGGAATACGAATTCCACGGCCAGAACTTCGTGGTGATGCCCATCAAGGTGAACCAAATGCGCCCTGTGGTCGAGGAGATTGTGAGCCACGGCAAGAAGTGCAATATCGGCCTTGAGGCTGGCTCCAAGCCCGAGCTCCATGCCATCATCGCCCTTGGCACCGACTCCGATTCACTCATCGTCTGCAATGGATATAAGGACGAGGAATTCATCGAGCTCGCTCTGCTCGCCCAAAAGATGGGGCGCAAAATCATCATCGTCATCGAGAAACTCAACGAGCTGAAAATTACGGCAAAGATTGCCCGTCGCCTAAAGGTCACCCCCAATTTGGGTGTACGCATCAAGTTGGCCAGCTCGGGTGCAGGCAAATGGGAAGAATCGGGTGGTGATGGCAGCAAGTTCGGCCTAACATCTTCCGAGCTCCTCGAAGCCCTCGACTTCCTCGAGGAACACGATATGAAAGACTGCCTAAAGCTGGTACACTACCACATCGGCAGCCAAGTCAGCAAAATCAAGAAAATCAATGTGGCCCTGCGTGAAGCGGCACAGTTCTACGTGCAGCTCTACAAGATGGGCTACCATATCGAATATGTCGACATGGGCGGTGGCCTCGGTGTCGACTACGACGGTACCAGCTCAAGCAGTGCCAGCTCGGTCAACTACAGCATCCAGGAATACGCCAATAATGCCATCTACACCATCGTCGACGCCTGCGACAAGAACGAACTCCCCCACCCCAATGTAATCTGCGAGTCAGGCCGTGCCTTGACGGCGCACCACTCCGTACTCATTTTCGAAGTGCTGGAAAAGACCTCCCTGCCTGAATGGGATGACAATGAAGAACCCGAAGAGAACGACCACGAGCTCATCAAAGAGCTTTACGATTCTTGGGACGAGCTCACCAAGAGCTCTTCCTTGGAAATCTGGCACGATGCCCAAGAGATCCGTGAAGAAGCCCTCAACCTGTTCAGCCTCGGCCTGCTCGACCTCAAGTCGCGCGCCAAGATTGAACGTTTGTTCTGGAGCATCGCCCGCGAGGTGAACCACATCGCCAACAGCCTGAAGCGTGTGCCCGAGGACTTCACCTCGTTGCCGAAACTCTTGGCCGACAAGTATTTTTGCAACTTCTCACTATTCCAGTCGCTGCCCGACCTCTGGGCCATCGACCAGCTCTTCCCTATCATCCCCATCCAACGGCTTGACGAGAACCCGACCCACCTCGCCACCTTGCAGGACATCACCTGCGACAGCGACGGCAAGATCACCAACTTCGTGGCCAAGTCGACACAGCACACCATACCGCTGCACTCGTTCAGCGACAAGGAACATTATTATATCGGTGTGTTCCTAGTGGGTGCCTATCAAGAGATTTTGGGCGACCTGCACAACCTATTCGGCGACACTAACGCCGTGCATGTCTCTGTCGACGAAAAAGGTTACTACATTGACCAAGTCATCGACGGCGAGACCGTGGCCGACGTGCTCGAATACGTGCAATATAGTCCTAAAAAACTCGTCCGCACGGTGGAGACTTGGGTCACAAAATGCGTCAAGGAAGGCAAGATCTCAGTTGAAGAGGGCAAGGAATTCCTATCGAATTACCGCTCGGGCTTGTACGGATATACTTATTTGGAGTAGTCTTCTTGACTATGGCTTATGACAATGGCCTATGGCTGTCCCAACGTGGGCGAACCATAGGCCATTTGCCATAGTCATAGGCCAGTTTATTCGAACATCTTATCAATAATGTCCTTGTACTTAGCAATAAGGACCTTACGCTTCACTTTAAGCGTGGGCGTCAGCAAGCCATTGCCGATGCTCCACTCGTCGGCGAGCAACACTTGCTTCTTGATCTTCTCGGTCTCGCCCAAGCCCTTGTTCAGCTCATTGACTTCAGTGGCAAAGCGTTTTAGTACCGCGGGATTCTGTATCATCTCCTCGTTGGTCGTATAAGGGATTTTCTCTTCTGCACACCAAGACTTGAGGTCACTAAAGCTCGGGATGATAAGGGCACCGGCGAACTTCTGGTTCTCACCCACCACAAGGATGTTTTCAATCAGCTTGGAGGCACAGAACTTGGCTTCGATGACATCGGGGTTAATGTATTTGCCGCCCGAGGTCTTGAAAAGGCTCTTGATACGGCCTGTAATACGCAAGCGATTGTATTGGTCAATCTCTCCCATATCGCCAGTGTGGAACCATCCTTCTTCATCGATGACTTCCTTGGTGAGTTCGGGGTGTTTGTAGTAGCCCATCATCACATTGTGGCCACGGCAGCAAATCTCACCGTTATCTGCAATTTTCACCTCGGTGCCTGGCAGCGGTTGACCCACATAGCCCACTTCACGACCATGAGGGTTGCGGTTGCTGACGGCAATGACAGGAGACGTCTCTGTCAACCCATAGCCTTCAAAAACAGGCATTTTGATAGCCGAGAAGAAGCCAGCGATCTTTTGCGAGATGGCAGCAGCTCCCGACACGATGATGTCGAAGTTGTCGGCACCAATGCCTTGTCTGATTTTGGCGTAAACTAACTTGTCTGCGATACCCAGCTTCCAATCATAGAACCAGTGGCGGCTGACTGCGTCAATCTTGTAACGCTCGCCAAGGCGCACAGCCCAGAAGAAGATGCGTTTTTTGATGCCCTTCTGTTTCTTACCCGACTGCAGGATAGCATCGTAAAAGCGTTCGAGTACACGTGGTACAGCGCACATCATCGTGGGATGCACCTCGCGCATGTCGCTGGCAATGGTGCCCAAACTCTCGGCGTAATAGATGGACATGCCGCGATATTGGTAACAATAGTTCAGCGCACGCTCGTAGGCATGACAAACAGGCAAGAAGCTGAAAGCCTTATTGGAATTGTCACTGATGGTGTAATGGAAATTCGGGAATTGATTCATCAGATTGTGGTGCGAGAGCATCACACCCTTAGGTGTTCCTGTAGTACCTGAAGTGTAGATGATGGTGGCACACTCCATCTCGTCGACAGCGGCCTTCCTTGCAGCCAGCTCTTCAGCGTGCGGATGCTCTTTGCCAAGTTGCAGCAGCTGGTCGAAATAAGGATATTTCTCACGGTCAACCATGGTATAGACCAACTTTACGTTGGGTGCATCAGGCAAGATGTTGGTCACCTTGTTCATCACCGATAAGCCGTCAATGATAACCATCTTGGCATCACAGTCGTGAAGGATGTAGCGATAGTCTTCCTCACTAATAGTAGGATAAACAGGCACCGTGATAGCTCCCACTTGGCTGATGGCCATGTCGAGCATGTTCCATTCGGGGCGGTTGGTGAGGATCATCGCCACCTTATCGCCTTTCTCGATGCCCAATTCAATGAGGGCATAGCTCAGCGTATCTGCATGTTCTTTGTATGATGTAGAACTGTATTTCACCCATTGGCCGTTCTTCTTTCCAGCCAGGGCTTCCTGTTGGTTGGGGTACTTCTCAACGTAGTTGTCAAGAAGGTCGAATACTCTTTTTATTTCCATATTGTTCTCGTTGCAATAATCGGCAAATATAAGAAAAATCTATATATGCAAACTTTTTTACACCGAAAACGTAGAATTATTCAACCTTCTTCCTTCGCTTATTCAAAAGATAGGCACCTCCGAGACAACCCAGTAGTAACACACCTTCACCAAGAGGTGCATACTGCTGGTCAGATTGTTGACCTTGTATGGGTACCAGAAGACTTGAGCTTGACTGGCCGTTGCGCAACGTGCCCTCAATCTCATCATCATCAATAAAAATCTGCGCTTTTGATACCAGCGACAATGACAGCAACAAAAGAAGCACTATGTTTCTCATGATTTTCTCCATTGTTCTACTTCCCTTCTTATTATTTACTGTTTACTATGATTTTCTGAATCTTTGTTTCTTGTCCATTAGTCAGGCGGAACAAATATATGCCACTGGCCACATTGGGCAAGATTAGCCTACTTTGGCCTCCGTTCATTCTCGTCCGACTCAGTACACGACCTTCCAGGTCGATGAATTCCAAATCGCCATTGCCTGTCACCACCCACTGAGAGCCATCATAGAAGGCAAAGTCGTGGGCAATGTCCTCCTCGTGTTCTTCCACGTCGGTCACGTTGAAAGTGATGTAGAAACGCGAACGATAGTCACCCACATGACCTTGGAACGAATAACAATCCATTTCTGTCATGTCGCATCTTGCACCCGTCATGTTGTCGACGAGATACATGGTTTGGAAATCGCCATTGGCTGTCTCCCACTTGATGGTGAACACATCATCCTCCTTGGCCTCAAACCACAACGGAACACGTTCAGCACCTTTTTTAGCAAAGAGAGCAGCATAATGTGTGTCATCGTGCTGGGCATAGAAAACGCCATTGCCCATGCGCAAATCCTTCATCTTAAGGGCGCCACCCCATTTCGGGCGTTCAAACTCGACTACCGTCACATCTGTGCAACCATGCTCGCTGCTCAGATAAAGGTTTACTAAAGGATATTTAGGTTTCCAACCACGGAAGTGACCGTTCAATTCTTCATTTGTAGGATCAAGAGATTGACGGGTAGTCGTCATGTCCTCAGTGAATCGAAGTGCACCTTCATTCTCAGCCAAGACATAGAAGCCTTGATGAGGATGAAGGAACTGACCTGCGTATGCGCCACCCTCTGAACCAGTCATTGGGTAATATACATAAGCATCAGTCTCGTATTTGTCGGCATCGTAAACCACATAGAAGGCATTATCGTTGCTTAGCACATCGCTATTACCGTTAGCCAATTCATTAAAGTCAAGATAGGCATGGTAAGGATTGCCCACCAAATTCCAGCCTTTCATCATGGTGCCTCTCTTTGTCAGATAGATACTTTGGTCGCTATTGTTCAATAGGCCATGACTTTGCATGAAGGTAGTGTCGCAGATGGACATCATATATCCCTTTCCTGGAATTAGTATCTCTTCATTCACATTCTTTGTGAATCTGTCATCACCTTCCACGGGTTTATAGTCGAGATGGTCATGATGGCCAGTATAGTAATCCCCGTCACTATGCCAATGGTTAGGACCATTACGCTTAAAGTTAATCCAGTGGTATTGGGGTTCGTTCCAAGTATAGAAGTCCATACCATATGGGAAACAACCGATTTCATCAGAGTTATAGTTGGAGTTGTTCTCGTCAATCCAACCTTGTCCAAACACGAATCCAGTGACATTGGCACCAGGGCTAGCCACACGGCTTGGGAAATAACCATCCACCCAATTGTTACCTGTTGCAACTGTTTCATTGCCCTGTTGGCTCAAGCTATTCTCCCAGCCCTTCATCCAATAGCGCACATTGCCTGGCTGATTGCCATTGAGCCACGTAAACTCCTGTTGCATATTCTCCCACGGGTTGTTGAAATGACCGGCGTCGCTATGTTCTGAACCGCTGTATGTGTTCGTATTATGTCCCTTATAATCAAATCCCAAAGGTGCCTCTTGCAGCGGCGATGAGAAGATATGCCAGTCGCGAGGCAAGAGGAAAGGACCGTCGCCATACATAGCCTGATTGGCGCCAGGTGATGAATAGGCATGTCCATACGAATTGTCGAAAGTGACACCAACGTATGTGTTCTCAAAGTCCGACAAGGTGCCAGGATGCAAAATCGAGGCATCCTCATGAATGCTCACCTTGCCAATCTTGCCATCTGAAACAACCGATGTCACTTCTTTTGAAATGTCACCATACACATACAGGTAATCTTTGATGGTTTGTTGTTGATCATCCTTATAGTTACCAAGCCTTTCCACCATGGCATTAAGCTCATTGTCGGTATCACGAACAAGGCCACCATATTGCAGTACAACGTATGGGTTGTTGTCGTCATAAGCAGGGAAAGCACCAAGCTGTGGATAGCCACCCCTAATGGTCGCCAAGCTGCTGAAGTCTCCATTGCCTGCTTTGCCCTCACTTTCATTACATAGGAGCAAAACAGGAAGGTCACCATTGATTTCGGTAATGGCAGGGCGAGACCAGAATGAATACTTGCTCTCACTACCATTGGCATTTTTGACCCACTTGTTCAACAACCTAAACATAGGCACTATCTTGTCGTTAATGGATACCACGTTATCATAGTACATATAGCCCAAGTTGTCGGCATCCATAACAGAATTGTACTTATAGCAGTCGCTGACGTTGGGGTCGCCACCACTACCCATTACCCTTGTGTAGGGATAATCGTATGCTTCAAATGCATAGGAGTTCTTGATCTTTCCACCGTTGTTAAGGCCTGCCAACAAGGCGAAATTGGAGTTGTTTAGTCCAGCACTATTGTTCTGCATATGCAAATAACAGTTCTCCATATCTGCACCGTAATTGATGCCTATCAAACCGCCCACCGTAACAGAAGCAGTGTTCGCCACATCAAATTTGACATTAGCAAACGAGTTGTTGATCTTCGGCTTTCTGGCGCTTCCGCCTTGTCCACCACCTATGGTACGACCCACTAAGCCACCGATGGAATAATACATATTGGCATGGATGACCGGCATGGCCATGGAAGAATGGATTTCGCCATCCATCATATTACCCACCAAACCACCAGAGGCATTCTCTGAATTCTCTTTGCTGGGACTGTAGATGTCGACAGACGCTTCACTGTTCGAGATCATGGCCGAACTGCCGTCCATGGTGCCTACCAAACCTCCAATGTTGGCAGCGCCTACAGGACGGATGTAACCGCTTGTGACAAACGTGCGGTCGATGACACCGCCATTAACGCTACCGAACAAGCCATAATTGCTTCGTTCGTACTTGCGGTCGCCTTCACCGATATATGCGATATCCAAATTCTCAATCAGATGTCCTTGTCCATCGTAGGTTCCGGCAAAACTGGACGAACCTGTCTTTTGCGCACCGATAGGCACCCACACATACATCTGCAAGTCGGCATCACCAGTCTGCTTAATCGTTGCATTTGAAAAATCACTTGAAGGAGTCTGGCGATTGCTACCATTCACCAGACTGATGAGCCAAGCCAAATCATAAGACGAATCAATAGCTTCGAGTGAGAAGTCTTGCGGCGCAATTCTCACCACATTGTTCCACGTCCAACCGAAGAACAAGGTCTTGGCAGGATCAAAGTGGTTGATGTGTTGGCTTGGGTCTGTCAACGGATACGCATAGTCCGAAATGGACGTGGAATAATAAGTGTACTTGGGTAATGCGAAACTTTCATTCGAGAAGAACCATTCCAAGTCATCATGGAAATTATTACGGTTCCATGCAGATTCAGCTTGTGCCTGAGTCATGGCCACAGCCACTGGCGAGAAGGTGTTGTGGACAAAATAAGGAGCGATATTCCTTATAGGGCTGGTAACTCCTATGCTTGTTGCCTCGTCAAGAGACAGTTCACCTATTATATTAAGGTGTTTGTCGAATGTAGGCAGATAAACATTGCTCTCGATGGCTTCGGCTTCATCAGTCCCAACTTGCAGGTTCTGCTTGTTGCCGACAATGGTCACTACATTTTCCACATTTACTGTAGCCGTTGGATTCACATAGATACCACCGCCATGATGCGTGACTTCACCGCTGTCATTGTAATCGGCATTGGTGTACCACACATCCGCGTTAGTATTGTTATAGCCACGTTCCAGGACTGTTCCAAACTTGGTGACACCCGTTCCATTCATCGCCGAACCGTTCAAGGTCAGCTTCGAATTTGCATGAGTCACAATCAACGGTTCAGACACTCCTAATTGGTCAAAGACAGGTACATTAAGCGTTGAAGGATCAGCCCCCTCTGGATAGGGTTCCAATTCGGGATCAGGATAGTTGGTTCCCGGAATCAAGAAATAGGTGTCGTCTCCTTTGACATGGCCATACAGACCGTCCATCTGCACATTATCCAAAGCTATCTCTTTATCATCTTGGACGACAAGCATAGCCCCATAGTTGGCTCCTGGGCCATCACTATCCGGATAGGTCAGGCCTACGTTGGCAGAAGTGGGATTGTTCGTTCCATCGCCAAGGTCATAATAAGATTCATTTTCATGCTGTCCTGCCCAACTCAATGGATGTCCACCAGGATAGCGATAGAGCTTTAACGGATAGGTCTGGGTCTCACCTTCCACTTCCATCGTTCCACCTTGAATCAAGGCATTTTCGTCTTCTGCTGACAAAGCACCCACTACATAGATAATGTCGTTTTGGTAGTTATAATTCAGGCTTTCATCGCTTAAGATCTCCGAACAGATGCCTCCGTAATTGCCCGTTGTCACAGCTCCTGAGACCGTCTTTTTAGGCTTGTCAGGATAAAGTCCCCAACCATCGGTCTTCGACATATCGTCTCTTCCCCAACCTCTTGTGCCATCAACATACCAGCGTCGTCCTCCGAACTCACGAATCACCCATTCGCGATAATCCATACGGTCGCCTTTGAAGAACTGCAGCACATTCGTGTAAGGATACTGTTTGAACGCTTCGCCCTCATCAGTGAAGAAATTGTAAGGCGAGTTGTAGCTCAAGAAGCCACCGTCGACTTCGTTTTCAACATTGTCTCCCAAAATCTTGGGACGTGCGTAAGCAAAGCTCTCGGTACCCCTAGGTTGGAGCGGGCTTCTCATACGGAAGAAGCCTTCCAGTTCGCCATAATATTGGCCCATGTCAACCCAGTTGTCACCTTGCTTTTCCTTGCGATGATACCTTACCCAAAGTCTTGAGTCACCCTTGAAGACCAGGACATTCTCTTGAGCGTAGGTCAAAGGAGTATTGGAATCTGTATAGTACAATTGAACCGTTTCCTCTGAATCACCCTTGATGCCAATCCACTCCCAATAGTTGTCAAGCATGCCATAGAAAGGCACATCGTAAACAGAATAGTCGGATTGTTTCAGATGCACGCTGCGCACCTTGCGGATAGAATCCATATATGCCGGTACGCTAGGCGAACCCAGCACGAAGCCGCTAGCATTGGCCATATACAAAGTCGTATCAACCTTGAACACGGCATATTGACGTTTTCCACTACCGCTGATGTCGTTCATACCACTGAAATTGACATTGGAATGGTCAATCACCAAGTTGCCGCAACGCTGGATGGTTTTCAAGGTTCGAGTGGCATGGGTAAGTTCGGTATTGGCTCCATCGTCATCACGGTGACCGTATGACTTCAGCAGGATATGACGTCCTTCGGCACCTGACTCGCAGTGGGTACTACTGCCAAACAAGCCTCCTGAAATCGTCATTTCAGTATTCGAACCTTGGTTTTGTGTATCGTAACCCGTTCCGTCAATATAAATGTTGCTGTAACCCGAAACGATGAAATCCGTCCAAGTGTTGGAGTTGGAATTGTTACCATAGAAGTCGGAGCCACCATACACCGAATTGCCGATCACCAATTTGGTTACTGTCGGTTCAATACCTTCTCCTTCTGGATCATACTGAGGTTCATCACCGCCGCAATCCTTATAATAGAGATTGTATTCCTTATTAGGTGCATTGAGGATGGCATCCTTTCCAATATTGACGCAAACCGAGCCATGGACCTGGCTAGAATAGCCTGCGCCGAAAACGTTGCCGTCGATCTCGCCACCATTGATGTTGACGAAAGAGGTCCAATCTTTGGGATGGTCAGCATCGCCATCCAAAGCGTTGTTGTTGCAGCCATAGACATTGCCCATGACATGGCCGCCACGCATGTTGACCGTCTTCATGCCCAACTGGACACGGCCTTCGGGTAGGGCTTTACTGCCGCCAAACACATTCACCTTTACCAGGCCACCATTGATGTTGACCACTCGCTCCTCGCCCACCAGACTCATGTTGCCGCCGCCATAAACGCTGTTGATGACATTGCCACCATTGACATACACTCTCGTATGGCCTTTGACAAGACCTGCCGTAGGACTGGTCTCTCCATTGGGGTCAAGGTCGATGCCACGGCCACCACCATAAATATTACCCTTAAACGGGTCGCCTTCGGTAACACCGATGGTTCCACCATTTACGGTGACTTTCGTATTTTGGTTCACGTGACCGTCCTCGCCTCCACCGAACACACTGCCTTTGATGACCGTCTCGCCACCAATCTTCACATCCGTATTGTGGGCGCAGCCCAGTTCCTTGAATTCGGCGCCAGCCATACCACGCGAAGAGCCAAACACGTTGCCATGCATTCTGCCTTCGTCGTTTTGGTTGCCAATTATGCCTCCCGTCATGTTGATTTGAGCCAATCCAGTACCCGCAACAGGAATAGATTGGGTGTTGCCATTTTCATCCAAGATGGGGTTACCTTCGCCGTCAAGCAGAATTTCATACCTACCCACCGACGACATATTGCCACCGCCATACACGTTACGACAGATCTTACCTCCTTCAACCTTGACGTTAGTGTTGCCATAGACATGACCTGAGGTCAGGCAGTAACGCAACTTGCCCTCCTCCTCGTCATAGTATTGATCCCATCCGCGGCCACCACCATAGACGTTTCCATGGAGTGAATTGCCATCGGCAGTCAAATTATCGCGCTCAGTGCCACCCACCTGGCCTGCCAGGATGTTGACATGCGTGTTGTTGAGGACATGACCGTCCTCTGAACCACCGAACACGGAACCTCTAATGAAAGGACTGTGTCCATTCGCTTCAAAGATGTTCACGGTAGTCTCTTTTGCATAGGCCATCTTTCCCGCAATGGACGTGGGTGAAGGTGCCTCAACAATACCCTTGCAACCGCCATACACATAGCCGCCGATATAATCGGGAATATCAGAGCCAGCCACACCGTGACCGATTTCGCCACCACTGACGTTAACGGTAATAAAGCCATGGTCATCACCTTCCTGCATGACGCCATAATGCTCTTCGTCATCCACAGGGGCGAAATAGAAACCTACCGAACCACAGCGGCCACCGCCATACACAGAGCCTAACAATGTGCCGCCTGTGACATTGACTTCAATATTGCCGCCTACGCTACCTGCGGTCAAGGCGATGGTGTTGCTACCCAAACCACCTCCAAAAACGCTACCGTCGTAGTCCGTGTAACCATAGGTGCCGATATGGCCATTGGTGACATTCAAGAGGACATCGCCAAGCACGTGGCCTTCCTCACCACCACCAAACACACTGCCGTAGATCGTGCCACCATTAATGTTGACGTTGGCCTTGTTGACGTTGGTTCTCATATTGAAGGAGTAATCCAAATTACCCTTGCCGCCACCAAAAACATTGCCATATTGCACTCTAATGATCGAATCGACCGAACGCTCGATGCCTACCGAACCTCCATTGATGGTGACAGTAGTGATGCCTGTGTTCACAACAGGTATGTTCAACCCGTTTTCAATGGTAGTCGCCCCCACATTGCCATACTCTGAGCCACCATATACACACCTAAGCACATGACCGCCTTCCATGAGGACATTGGTGTTGACACCAACACTACCAGCATTTTCGTCTTCAAACAAACCTCTACCTCCCCCAAACACATAACCTGAACCTACATAAGGAACATTATGCTCATTCATCACGCCGACAGTGCCGTTATAGACTACGACGCTGGAACTACCTCCCGTAGTGGCTACGTTACCACCGCCATAGACGTTGCTCACCAAGATATCATCATCACCGTCGACAGTGACCGTAGAGTTGCCGAACACGGGGCTTTCGTTGCCGCCGCCAAAAGCTGCGCCATCGTAGAAAGTCAGCGAATTGCCACCATCCAGTTCTTCGCGCACACCATAGATTTTACTATTGCCATTTACATTAAGGACGGTATTGCCACCCACACTGCCAAGGTCTGTCATATCCTTCTCAGTATAACAGTACCATTCCCCTTCGTATTGGAAAGCAGGATGACTAGTGTTCGCGGTGACGCCCTCAGGAAGGTCATGGATCCATTTGTAGTATCTGATTTCACCATCGTCTCTCACATAATCCAAAGAACCAGCATGGTTGATGCTAGCCTTATCGCGCCAAGGGAACACAGCAGTCGCTTTGTCATGAATGGGGAACGAGGGCACATCGCTTGAGTTACCTCCACCATAGGCCGAACCCCAAATGGTTGTATTGAGCAAAGTAGAAGTCACATCCCCTGTCACCTTACCGAGGTTACCGCCTCCGTAAAAGTCCTGCAATACCGTGCAATTGGTCAAGGTAGAAGTAACTTTCCTTACCTCAGTGGCCGTAAATTGAGCCTCGTGACGGTAGGTTCGCGCCACAACACTATTAGACGAACCAGAACTAATGTCAATCAACTCGAACTCAAACTGGGCTTCATATCCAGCATCGGAATTAACATATTTAAGAGGAGTAAAACTATTGAACAATCCAGTCCCTCTCCAATAGGCATCCGTGATGGTACTCGCATTTTCCGTTCTATCGATTAGGAGGTTTCGGTTTAAGTTGGTGCCACCGTTGCCGCCGCCATAGAATTGTCCAAAAATGGTACTGTCGGCCACAGTAGTCACCGTAGTACCTTCACGCATGTCACCAGTAAAGGGACCACCACAGTATTTGCCAACGATGCTGTTATTGATGGTGACGTCAATACTACCCGTAACAGGTCTTGCTGCATTGAGGCCGCCACCATAGAACTCACCAATCAGAGAATGGTCAACCTTAAAAGTGACATCGCCTACAATGTCTTCCATGCCCGCACCAGACATGACACCAAACTTTCCACCATTGGTGTAGCAATGAGGATTGTCGGGGGTGTTATGTATTTGATTGTTGGAGAGGAAGACACCTGAAAGGCAGAAGCGTTCATATTCACCACCCAAAACACTGACAGCGCAATGTCGGGTAGCCACATCCATCTTACCGTGTTTTCCCGGCGTGAATTCCTTCATCCATAAGTGGCCACCCAAAATGAAATAATTTGTGCGATTAAGGGGACCTAAATCACTCCTCCAATCATTCGAAGATACGATTTGCTCAAACTCACCACCATTCAGAATCACGGGTGCCTCTTCCTTACGATAGTTGTTACGTGTGTCATATTCAAACTGACCGGTATGCATAAATGCAGTTTCCGTAATCTCAAAATGACCGCGTGGCGCAAACGTGCCAATGGCCTGCACGGCACCGTCCTTTCGAATGGCCATACCCAAGGAGGGAACCGGCAAGAAATCAAATCGTATGGGATGAAGATTCAAACGGGTAGTACCATAGCTAAACTGCCATTCAAAACAATAGTCGGGTTCGTTGTCAAAATCAAGGTCGACACTAGTGATGGTGAAAGGCCTATTATGGGTTGCAAATTGTTCGTTTCCATCTCCATCTTGCCAACCCATAGGGTTATTCGATGCATTATTTCCATTATACCTCTGCTGCAAATTGCCGACCAACACCAAGGCTTGGTCGTAAACCGTCATGGCAGACGTCCCTGAGCCCTCTAAAGCCAAGCCGCTATTGATAGCAGTATTGATATCCGTATACACAGTATAATCGTTAAATGTCGTAGGATACTTGCCCGCTGGTCCAAAACCGCTATCGCCCAGATTCACACGGTCGATGAAATGGTCTTTATTGCGCAAATACACGGCATTGCCCCAATAGGCTTCAATGGTGATGGCCGTAACACCTTCCGGAACATAGTAATAGCCACCCTGCGCGAACACACGACCACTAACAGCGTAAAGATCCTTTTCAGTGCAATAGCGGTCAGCAAAATTGTAACCACTCTCCCAGTCTTCTACAAAAGTGCCTTGCGTGCCATCTGCCACATAAGTAATCATCCAACCTGTCACTACCTTATCGGTATAGTTGTTACCATATTTTTCTGCATGGGTCGTGGCATTAGGGTTACCAAACTGCTCATTATAATAAGGTAACTGCACCTTAGCATAACCGAAATCATGGTGCAAAGTGTCCATGTCTAAAATGGGAAGCGTCAAAACCACCTGTGCATTATTATTGTGGGAGCCAGCCTTCACGGTAACCGACAGTGTGCCCAACTTCTTGCCTTGGAATGGCAAAGCGTTGTCGCGACTTTTCCATGTCTGGCTTGCCGTATCCCACACCATGTTTTGGTCCATATTGATGTTTGAAGGATACTTACCCCAAGGCTTCAGAATGGGATAAGGCGCAATGCTCGGGTCAAGCACCCATTTGGCCATCAGATCAAGGTCGTCATTGGTCTGGTCGGCATACTGTTTTTGCGTAATCCACCATGTGCACAAGCGACGGTTACTATTAAGGATATTACGGTAATATTCGAAACGGGTCAAGAACCGCTCCTCGACAGGCCAAGAACAATTGTACTGATTGATATTGGTGAATTGGTCATCAAGAGTAGCGGAAACCATGAAATAGTTGTAATTGTTGATGCCGTTATTGCTATTTTGCAAACCTTTGTTGCCATAAACAGGAGCCTTGTTAGTACCAGCAAGGACATCGCCATAGAACATGCAGTTCACCACTGCTGTTCTTAGATTATTGTACCTACCGCTAGAAAGTTGTGAGGTTGAACCTCTCGAATTGTTTCCCACAATGCCTGCCGCATATACGCCTGCTGAGGTAATATCCGCAAAACTGTAGCAATTGATGACGCGGGTGGGCTTGAAACCATCTGGGATAGTCTGAACCGTAGTGGCGGCAAGCAATCCCACAATACCGCCAGTGTCGCCAGTGCCTCCCACCGAACCGCTGAGAATGCCGCAGTTGTATATGCATGTGCCTTCGTTGATTTCGCAAGCAATGGCACCCGTATTGCCCTCATGCCCCGAAATGTTCACTTCGGCAAGAATGACATTGCGCACCACACCTCCGTTAACCACATCGAACAGCGGATGGTTAAGGCCTGAAATGGTATGAAAGTCACCGTCCAACGTACCAGTAAATCCAGTGATGGGTTCGGATGAAGGCGTAAAACCTTCCTTCAACAAATAGAACCCCGTCATGTCGGTGATTTCGTCTCCTGAACTGACACGCTTGAACAAAGCAATGTCGGAATCAGACATGCCACTTTTCACCGCCACGGCCTGGATCACATCGGTAGTCACCATGATAGGGCCATCGTACACATGACTGCTTGCCGTTGGGGTACTGCCATCAGTGGTGTAATGGATGGTGACACCATCCATGCCACAAGTCAACATGACATTCCCGTTATAATAAGCTATTTGAGGCTTGTCGCACACCTCATCACGTCCAAAATTGCTTTTTCCATTGGCCATAACGACCAAGCCAAAACACAAGAGTATGCCCAGCATCCCTATCCTGCATTTCAAAATCAATTTCGTTGCACTCATTCTACTTGAATTAAAACGTTATTTTTCTCTTTTTTAAAATAAAAATTCAAAGAAACCGCCATAATATGGCTTCTAAAAAACTTGCAAAAGTAGTCATTTCCATTAATTTAGCCAAGCAATAGGCTATGCTTATTTTTTTAGATATTAATAAACAAATGTAATACCAAAAAACTCAAAGTGTTACAAAATCAACAAAAACATGTTGATTTTGCCCAAAAAATACGAGAACACGATGATTCAAGCCATATCACACGCACAAGCACACCAGTGCCGCCAACACCATCAGCAAGGGAATGATCTTGCTACGGATATTCTTCTCTTTAAAGCCGAAGATGCCGTAGACGAACGACACGACAAGGCGCACACCATAGAGGATGAGCGGGATGAGGACTACCACAGCAGCATCTTGTTTCAAGCCCGTAAGGTAAATAACGTCAGCCACGGTGACGAATACAGCCATGGCCACGATGCCCCAACGCCATTCGAAAGGTTGTTCCTTCCGTTTGGGCAGCCAAATGAAAAGAAACATCAACGCCATCATAAGGAAATCGTAAATGGTGTACCAGGCTTGGATGGTAGACGGTGAGATATTCTCCTTGCTAAGCAGGAATTTGTCATAAACGCCACTCAAGGCGACCAAAATCGCCGAGCCCAGCAGCATATACACCCACTTGTTCGACTTGAAGTGTATGCCCTCCAACTTACCCGATCGGTTCATCAGATAGAAAGACACGATGGCTAGCACAACACCCGTCCATTGCAGCCAAGTCAACTTCTCTTGGAAGATCAAAAACAACAGAATCACTGAGATAGCAGGGCGCAACTGGTTGACTGGACCCACAACAGTGATAGGCAGATGTTTCATGGCCGAGTAACTGAACATCCACGAAGCCAAGATGAGTGCCGTCTTGCCCATAATGAGCAAATGCTGCCTCATAGCCAACGGCTCGATGAAAAGCTTCTGCAGGAAGTTGCCTTCAAAGATATAGGGTTTGAATTGCGACAGCAGGACAAAAGGCAAAAACATGAGTCCGCTGACCAAGGTGCTATAAAACAGTACGGGAATGATGGCATTGTTGACGACCGTCTGTTTCTTAAAGATGTCGTAAAAGCCCAACAATACGGCTGAAATCAAAGATAAGACTACCCACATGGTGCTTGTTACTTTGGAATTGGCGGCAAAAGTAGTGATTTTTTTTGAATGCTTGAGTTTCCCTTGCGGGGAATGGAATGGTGTCTTACTAATTTTTGCGGCGGTTTGTAGAATTTATGCAGAGATGATACTTTGCTGGCCGCCGCAGATATTAAGATTTCGAATAACTCCATTCCCCGAGGGGAAACTTTTTCTTGTATCGGAATAATTTGTACTTTTGCATTACTAAAAACAGTTCTTCGATGAATTGGAACGATTTGCTATCCAACAAACGCTATGCGCAGCCACACAAGAGCCCCGACATCCGCAGCTCTTTCCAGCGTGACTATGACCGTATCATCTTCAGCAGTCCCTTCCGCCGCCTTGAGAATAAGACCCAAGTGTTTCCGCTGCCAGGAGCCCAGATGGTTCACAACCGCTTGACCCACAGCTTGGAAGTTGCCAGCGTGGGACGTTCCATTGCCTGCCGGACAATAGAGAAACTATCCAAGAAGCACCCCGAACTAAAAGAAAGGCAATCCGACATTGAAACCATCGTGGCATCGGCCTGTCTGGCCCACGACCTCGGCAATCCGCCCTTCGGTCATTCGGGCGAGGATACCATCAGCAGCTTCTTCCGCGACGGTAAAGGTAAGGAACTGCAAAGCCAAGTGCTGCCCGAGCAATGGAGCGACCTCATCGCCTTCGAAGGCAATGCCAACGCCTTCCGTCAGCTGACACATCAGTTCACTGGCCGACGCGCCGGCGGCTTCTCCCTAACCTCGGCCACCTTGGCCACTCTTTTGAAGTATCCCTACCCTTCTTACAACAAAGGAGACCGTAAGAAATACAATGTCTTCTACTCTGAAATTAA
The DNA here is from genome assembly GCA_902794155.1 of uncultured Bacteroidia bacterium. Lineage (GTDB taxonomy): Bacteria > Bacteroidota > Bacteroidia > Bacteroidales > F082 > Limimorpha. The sequence goes on along the minus strand of CADBGN010000002.1, from coordinate 36,610 downwards.
AGCATTTCAGGAAGTCGCGGAAGAATGCGGAATGACTCGTTTGGATGCCAATCATCTCGTGTATGCCCGCCATCCCCTTTCATATATGATGGAGGCCTCCGATGACATCTGTTACCTCGTCCTCGACATGGAAGATGCCCATAAGCGAGGAATCATCAGCACCAGTGCCATTGAGCGGTGTTTACTTTCATTCTTCAACCCAGAACAACCCAAAGACAAAGAAGTGTTCAAACACAAGGATGAAGTCTACCGAGACGTAACCGATGTCAACGAGAGAATGGCCTTTTTGCGTGCCACCTTAATTAATAAACTCGTCAACAATGCCAGTGACATCTTTGTGAAGCACTATGAAGCCATCATGGAAGGCCGCTTTGAGAAAAGCCTTATCTCTCATCTGCCTGAGTTTGAGAAAAACGCCTTGGAAGTTTGTCGTGACGAGTCGGTGAAGCATATCTACCGTCATCCCTCAGTGGTAAAAATTGAGCTGACCGGCTTCAATGTAGTCGGCACTCTTTTGGAGGACTTCACTGATGCTGTGCTTAACCCTCGCACTTCATACAACAAGAAGCTCCTTTCGCTCATTCCCGAGCAGTTCAAGGTGGAAACCGGCGACACATACACTAAGTTGCAATCTGTCATCGACTTCATCTCCAACATGACAGATCTTTACGCCGTTCAACTCTATAAAGACTTGAGAGGAATTGACTGATGAAGAAAACTTTTGCCATCGTTTGCCTATTGTATTGTGCTATGATTACGTTCGCACAAGAACCTCTCGTTTCAAGAAGCACAAAATCCTATTTGATTGCAAGCGGTAACCCGAAAGATGAAACTTACTTGAAAGACAAAGCCCGTCAAGCTGGATTGGACATAGGGCTCACCGTGCTGGCCAACCGCATCCCCACCGCCAGCAAACTCGTAAGTCCCAAACCTTCGAAACACTTGCTGAAACAAGGCCTTTTGCACCTTCAACTACCCATCGACGACAAGCAAAACGAGTTTGCCGTTTACCACTCCGAGCTCTTTGACATCCCCTCCACCATCAACGTGCTTCAAATTGACGATGAGCTTGTCACCTACCGCAGTGTGGAAAAAGTGGGAAACATCCACTTGTTCTACCATTGTGTCCGCGGCGCCTTTGGCACCAGGAGAGTGGCTCATGGCAAGAACGCTGTCGTCTATAAACTCTGGGACACGACCGAGCGCACCCTCCTACCCGACCTAGAGACGCAAGACCAAATGGCGCAATCCGAAGCAAAAAAAATAGCCAACACCGACTATCCTCTTTTGATTTTCAACGATTTGAAGAGCTATGCCTACAACGACCAAGGCGACTTGTCCATCGGTCATTTCCTCGACACGATGCACAAATACAATCCTAAAAAGCTCTTGCAGGCCGACTTGCTCACACCTGCCGCATGGCCCTATTTGAGCCGTGTCAACGAAAACCAGTTTTGGAACGAAAACATGCGAAGCACCATGGTGGAAACACTGGCCGAAAAGCAGGAATTCTACCGCAAAACCCAGATGCCTTGGATGATTGGCAACTTCAAAATCCACCTTGCTTATAAAAACCGAAAAGCTACCTCAATGGAGGAGCTGGAATGGTTCCTCTCCAAAGCCGCTGCCTTCGATGCAGGCTTTGGCCTCGATTTCAGCGTAGAAACCATGCGGAAACACGGCCTCACCAATATAATGCTTAATACCATACGCACATGGGAAAGCCTTCGCTTATCCCATGCCTTCAGCGACAGGATCAAGGAATCACTTAAAGACCCTTATAGCGACTGGCATATCAAAAAAGATGAAGACTCCACCTATCTTCTTTACCCCCAGTACAACTCGCGCCGTTATTTCTGTGATTTCACCGACGACCAATGGGAATGGAACTCCCCTTACACGAGCCGCTTCGCGCTCAGCATCTGCGTTGAAGGCAAAGGCAGCATCAATAATTTGGCCTTCATGACGCCAAACGGAATACTATATTTCTCCTGTCCCATCAAAGCTGGACAATATCTCATCTATGATTTCGAAGGCAACGCCTGCATCACTGACCTAAACTACAACAAGATTGCAGACGTAGTAGCTCAAGGCGAGTCGGTCTTGAACGAAGGCACCTCACCAGTGTCGTTCAATTGCGAGGTCAAAATGGAAGAGAGGAAAAAACCGGATGTAACCATACGCTATTACACCCATGGCGAAGCTGAAATAATTAGAAAACCTTAATTAATTGGAGATTCCCCTGCGGGGAATGGAATAGTTGCTATTACGTTGCTTTGCGGCGGCCTGCTGGTTTCTAATGTCAATATGAGACTTGACTAGCCGCCACAGAGATAAATATCTCGCATAACTCCTTTCCCGCTCGCGGGAATCTCCCTTCAAACTACAGTATCCCCACTAGTGAGGACTTGTTTTGTAAAAAAGTATCACTAATAAGGATAAAAGCGTACGGATTGTCTTTGTATTTTTGCAGCATCAAACAAAAGCATCCAATGACAACCCTAGATAAACTCGAAATAGGTCAGTCCGCACGCATCAAGGCCGTGGGAGGTGAAGGCCAACGCCGCCAGCACTTCCTTGACATGGGCCTCATCCCCGATGCCGTCATCAAAATCGTGAAATATGCGCCCCTTGGCGACCCGATGGAGGTGATGATCCATGGCTACGCGCTCACCCTGCGCAAAGCCGATGCCGCCCTTATCGAAACCGAGCCCTGCGACGACACCCAAACCGAAGCCGACACCAAAGACTTCAACCCTGACCGTCTTTATATCACCTCCCTACCCGACCACAACGCCCACCCAGGCTTGGGTGAGGAAGGTATCTACCACGACAAGACACACGAAAAACCCTTGCCCAAAGGCACAAAGCTCACTTTCGCCCTCGCCGGACAACAGAACTGTGGCAAGACCACGCTCTTCAACCAACTGACAGGCGCCAACCAACATGTGGGCAACTTCCCAGGCGTCACCGTCGACCGCAAGGACGGCACCATCAAAGGACATTCTGACACCTCTGTCACCGACCTGCCAGGCATTTACTCGCTGTCGCCCTACACCTCCGAGGAAATCGTCTCGCGCGAGTTCATTATGAAGGAGAAACCCAAAGGCATTATCAACATCGTGGATGCCAATAACATCGAACGCAACCTCTACCTCACCATGCAACTCATGGAATTGGGCAAGCCCATGGTTTTGGCACTCAATATGATGGATGAGGTGCGCAACAATGGCGGCAGCATCTTGGTGAACGAGATGGAACAAATTCTTGGTTTACCTGTGGTGCCCATCTCAGCGGCCAAGAACGAAGGTATCAACGAGCTTGTCGACCACGCCATCCACATCGCGAAGTATCAGGAAGCGCCCGTGCGCCAGGACTTCTGCGACAAGGACGACCATGGCGGCGCCGTTCACCGCTGCCTTCATAGCATCATGCACCTCATCGAGGACCACGCCCAAAGGGCTGACATCCCCGTGCGCTTTGCCGCTTCCAAACTCGTCGAAGGCGACACCATCGTCATGGAAGCGCTGCAGCTCTCACAAAACGAAAAAGAGACCCTTGAGCACCTCATCGTGCAGATGGAAGAGGAACGCGGCCTTGACCGCGCCGCGGCTATGGCCGAGATGCGTTTCACCTTCATCAAAAGGCTCTGCGACAAGACCGTGGTCAAACCCAAGGAAAGCAAAGAATACCAGCGCAGCCGTCGCATCGACCGCATCCTGACAGGCAAGTGGACCGCCATCCCTATCTTCATCCTCGTCATGATGGGCATCATCTGGCTCAGCATCGACGCCATCGGTGCGCCTTTGCAGGATTGGCTCGACCAAGGTATCTCGTGGCTCGCCGGAGTGACGGGCAACGCTTTGGCCAACTGGAACGTCAGTCCAGCCATACAATCACTCGTCGTCGACGGCATCTTCGGAGGCGTGGGTAGCGTGTTGAGTTTTGTGCCTATCATCATTCTGTTGTTCTTCTTCCTTAGCTTGTTGGAGGACAGCGGCTATATGGCACGCGTGGCTTTCGTCAGCGACAGCTTCTTGCGTAAACTCGGCCTCACCGGCCATAGCATCGTGCCCATGCTCATCGGTTTTGGCTGCACCGTGCCCGCTGTGATGGCCACACGTACCCTCCACTCCACCCACGACCGTTGGCGCACCATCCTACTGACGCCTTTCATGAGCTGTTCGGCCAAAATCCCGATCTACGCCTTCTTCACCAGCATGTTCTTCCCCCATCATGGCGGATTGGTGCTGATAGGTTTGTATCTCTTGGGCATCATCGTCGGCATCATCACAGCGCTGTTCACCAAATGGTTCGGCGACAAGGGCGACGTGGCTCCTTTCGTCATGGAACTGCCCAACTATCGTCTGCCAAGCCTCAAGAACGTGGCGCATCTACTCTGGGACAAGACCAAGGACTTCCTGCAGCGTGCCTTCACCGTCATCTTCATTGCCTCCTTGGTGATTTGGCTCCTTCAGACCTTCGATTTCCACTTCCAAATGGTCGAGAACGGCGAAGGTAGCATGTTGGCCAGCGTCGCTGGCTGGATTGCCCCCATATTCCGTCCTTTGGGCTTGGGCGAATGGCAGATCGTCACCGCTTTGGTGAGTGGCTTCATGGCCAAGGAAAGCGTAGTGGCCACCCTTGAGGTCTTGAACGCCATGCCATTGTTCACCACAGTCACGAGCATTTCCATGCTGGTTTTCTGCCTGCTCTACACGCCTTGCGTGGCTGCCATGGCCGCCGTCCGCCGCGAATTGGGCAGTAAATGGATGCTCTTCATCATCCTGTTCCAATGTGTAGTGGCCTGGCTCTGCGCCTGGTTCGCCTATCTCATCGCCAACGCCATCATCGCATGAACCTCGCTTCCGTCATAGTGCTGTTGGTCGTCCTCGCGATGGTTTTTCTTGCCATCCGCGCCATGCGGATGGGGAAAAGCCAATGCTCTTGTGGCGAAAACAGTAAGAAGACGGAAAACAGAGGCAAATGCGCCTCATGCACAGCGGATTGTCCGTTCAAAAGATGAACAAAACCTCTTCATTACACTGGTTATCTGTTATTTACAAATAGCAACAGCTTTTTTTATTCATAATCTAGATGAAAACGGATGGCATTCCTTTTTTATCCATATCTTTGCTCCCACAAATCACAGTTCGCCCGTTTTTAGGTAAATGATGAAAAAGAATAATATTTTGTCTTTAGGCTTGGCGCTCCTCACATTGTTACTCGCCTCTTGCAACCAAGACGTGGAACCGGAGCCGCCCACCAATGTGTATGGCCAATATCATGCAGTGTGTGTCGCCGATACCAATGACATGCCTCACATCGATATCAACCTTGACGTGAAAAAGATCAACGATTCCACGTTTCAGGCTCAGATGGCTTTTTACCATTATTACAAAGATAATCTGCTCTATTCGGAGGTCACAAATGCATGTGAACCAGTTATCAACAAAGACACCGTCTTCCTTAGTTTTGTCATGTCAGAAGGAATAAACGCTTGTATGCCAAAGCCTATGGATCGCCATCTGAACGTGGTGTTTCTTTACGACAACGACACCTTAAAACTGCTTTCATCGTCCGACAGCAACATCCTTCCCGACGACATGATTCTTTTTAACAAGGCCATTACCCGTGAAGATTCGGCTGCCATTCATTTCGATTCGAGGCTGCCAAGGACGACGATGATTGATGGATTACATTTCATAAACGGCCCCGTCAAAAAAGTTTGTGCAACTTCATCGACAGGATTCACTTATTTCGAGTATTCTTTCGATGAGAAAGGCATTGTGACAGGCCACAAAGACTGCAACGGTAAAACATACGACTTCGAGGTAGGTGATCTTGGCGATGGCGGTTATTATTCCTTCCTGAAACGACAAGGCTGGAATGCCGAGCTTTCATACAACAGTTCCAACCAACTTATTTCAGACAACACTAGGCGTAATCTGATATCCTATTATTATGACCAATATGGAAGAATGACGGATGGCTATTTCAAAAATCCCAAAACATTCTACTCGTTTGAGCTTAAGTTTAATGCCCATGGAACTCTTATCGGCATTTGGAATAAGAGCTTGGACAAATATGAAATGAAACACATCGTAAAGGAAACCGACAATTATGGCAACCCTCTGGAGCAAAGCATTGATTATTGCAACGGCCGTGTTTCCTCACCCTACCATTACGAATACGAGTATTACGAATAAACAGGTTTTAACACTCCTACTCCCTACCCTGCTAGAGCCCTATTCTTCCACCAGATGGTAATACTTTGGCTGATAGCCTTCCCATTCATCCGTCAGCAATTCAGGATGGAAGAAATGGATGAAATCGGCCAACAACAAATCGGGCTCGCATTGCGATTGCTCGAAATAACCCGTTGAAAGGATGTCACAGACGATGATTTGGTGGTTCTTGAAGGCGTCGAAAAGCGGATAGACAGGACTTTCTTTCCCTAAGGACTCGTAGGTCATCGGAAAAGGGTTAGAGTTAATGACGCGCCAATAGTCGGCATGTTGTGCCTTGGCGAGGATGCTTTCGGCATCCATTGGAACGCTGGCCGTGGACGGATTGTCTTTCCAGATGTAATCGGCGCCGGCATCAGAAAAGAGCTTGGCAATATAGCTGCGTCCACCCGCCACATACCACTGCCCGTTAAAAGCTAGGTCAGAGAATACCGTGGGGCGATGCTCCACTTCGGAACATAGTCCTGAGAGAGCGTTATATCGCCGCTCAATGTCATCAAACCAAGCGTCAGCCTTATCCTCGCAACCTGCAAGTATGCCTATGACACGAATCCACTCGGCGCGACCCAAAGGCGTGTTCTCCATATAATCCGCAAAGGGAAACAATACTGCACCTGTGACATTGAGTCCGCCTTGGTTGCCGTCGAAATAAGGCGAATACAACAAAGCGTCGGGCTGCAATTGTATCATCCGCTCCACGTCGGCGGCAGCCTCTGTGCCGATGTCGTAGACCTTCTCCTCAGCCAGCAAGGCACGCATGGTGGAGTCGGTGACGAAACGGCCTTCAAGGATGCCTTTCACTCGGTCAATTTCTCCCAGACGAAGAAAAACGGCCCATTGCGTGGCTGAGAACGAAATTACGGACTTCACGGGAACGCGGAGGACGCCTTTCACATCCGAATCTAAGGCCTTCGTCGTATCCTTGACCATGGCGAACTTACCCAAAGACAAGGTTGTATCCCATGGACAGATCACCTCCATCAAATAACCGTAGTCTTTCTCGCTAACGATGACATTATGTGCATAACGCATGATGTTGTCAACCTCGGTCTTCTCTTCTTTGACTTGATGGTTGAACTTACATGCCGTCAAAGCCACCAGTAACAAGATCCATAGCTTTCTCATTGGGCATTCAGTTTTTCGAGACACTCTTTGCACAGGCAGTCGCTGTAATGCTCTTTCAGATAGGCTTTGGTAGCGTCTTTGAGCTGAACTTTTACGCACCAGCAGCCCAAGGAATGGACGCATTCGAATTCTTTTCCGCAACGGGGGCAGGTCTTTTTCATAGTCAAAAAAACGTGAGACCCCCATTGCTGGAGGCCTCACAAAAATGAATATCAATTATTTAAACAACATTGCACTAGGGATGATGCCGGCCTCAAACGAGTTCAGCAGCACACCATCGTTGGAATAACGGTACACAGTACCGTTCATTGAATAGTTCTTCGCATCGGTAACGTAAATGTCGCCCGTCTTGGGATCCACAGCCATGTTATAAAACAGAGTCCCTGACTCGGCAGTGATGCTGAAGGTCTCCGACAAGCCCATGCTAGCCAAGTCGAAGCGACGCACCTCATTGTTATAGATCATATAGAACTGGTCGCCAGCAAGATTGGACTTCAAGACCTGCGCCGTGCCATCGAACTCATAACGACGCTGAGCCGTCTTCAGCATTGGGTCGATTTCCCACAACGAAGGGCTTTCACCGTAGTCCATATCCCATGAGCGGCCTTCGCAAAGCACCCACACATGGCCGTTCTTGTCGACCACCATGGTGTTGGGCTCCTTGCCCACCTCAACATCGGCCACCTTCACGTCGTTGTTGACATCGATGACCTGAACCGTATTATAACTGTCGTGCGAGTCAGCATTGATATAGTAGTAGGACCAGTTGCTGACATACAGCTCATTGCCCACTTGCACCATCTTTTCGGTGGTATTGCCAGTCTCCACAAAGCCCGCATGGGTCATATTCTCTGGATTGACAATCCAAAGGCCAGAGCCCATCAAGTCGCTGACATAGGCCTTGTTGGGTGCCACAAAGTGCATCTCACGAGGCGAATAGAAATCGGTGAGCTTGAAAGGCTTGGTGGTGTCGCACACCATCGTGTTGGCATTCACCTTATAAATATAGTTGCTGTTGTTGACAACGATATACAGTTGTCCATCAACCAGGGCCATGCTTTGCGCCACATCGCCGAGTGGAGCATTGTTCACCTTGTAGAACAAATTGTTAGCCACAGTGTCGGCCACAGGATCATAGAACGTCAGCGATGCGTTGGAGGCTTGGTAGTTGCCTTCGTTGAGCAACAACAAGCCTGAGCCTACAGTAAACGTACTCGGATCAGCAGGCTGGTCAGGCTTGCAGGAGGACAACAGGACAGCGACAAAAGCCAACAATAACAAATTAATTCTTTTCATCACTTATTGAATTATTGTTTCACAACACGTTTCGTAAATGTCATTCCATCAGCCGTGACGCGGACAAAATAAACACCTTCGTTCAAGTTGCCAAAGTCGATGACTGAGGACATTGAACTCATAACCATTTGTCCTACAAGATTATAAACCTCAATAGATTGCAGGTTTTCAACCATTACCGTCAAGCGACCTTTCACGGGGTTGGGATACATAGCGATATCTATCGTTTCGTTCTCATTTACATTATGGGCAATGTCGTGAATCACGCCGACAGCATCGAGGTCCATACCACTAGAGGCAAATCCCGTGGGCCAAGGGTCGTTGATAATATGCCCTTCCGAGTCGTAGGTGGCATATTGAGGGTCGATGTTGCCCACCACGTCGACAATGCGGACATGGGTGATACGGTTTTTGTCGAGCAAGGCATTGTCCTCCACCTCGTCCAAATCAAACGGGGTTCCATAAAACGCACCGTATTTACTGGCAAAATTATGGAGTTGCTCAGGAACGATGGAACCTGCATTACCCAATTGAGTTTCGGTTTGAACGTAGGTTACAGCAGGAAAACGGAAAAAATTCTCGCCATCTGAGCTGACCTCCACGAAGCCCAACTCAAGCGCCCATGTATCTGGATTTTGTGCGTTGGCAAAACCGTTCTCGAACACTGCGAAATCCGGACCAGTTCCATTGCAAATGGGTGACTCGAAAGTCAAGGTGGCAGTGCCACCGTCACCAAGACTCACCACGTCCATCGTGCCGCCAGGCACGCCCAAGGCAAGCGCCTCTTCGCCAAATGAAGCAAGGCCGTTTTCCGGCTTGTCGATGCACATCGGACCACGTTCCACGGTGCAGCCCTTAGCCCATGCCACAAAAGCCGAAGAGTCGGCATGCATGGCTGTGGTGCCGGGTTTGTCTTGCGCAGGCGCAAACTGTGCCCACAACGAAACCGGCACCATAGCCAACAGCAATATGGAGAGTCTCTTTATCATTTCACCACAAGTTTCGCAGTGCGAGCGGCGCTTTCGCTGTTCACCGTGACGAAATACACGCCGCCGTTCAGCATCTCGGTGCTGATGCGGACTTGTTCGCCAGCCATGACGTCGGCGCTTACCGTGCTGACCATACGGCCCTGCATGTCATACACCGAAATCGTGGTCATGCCTGCGTTTTCAACAGTCACGAAAGCCTCGTTGACGGCAGGATTAGGATAGATAGTCAGGCTGCTCACCGCATTTTCATTCACAACAGTGGGGACGGTAGCAGGAATAATCTCTGTAGTCCAAGAAATGGTGGTCCAGTCATCGGACATGATGCCGCAAGCAACACCACCAATCTTCACAAAATCGTTGTTGTGAATCGGCTCTTCCGCCATCATGTTCATTCCCATCAAGCCATTCACACTATGCATGGGAACATCATAATCGGGATCGCCCCATTGGGCATCAGGATTAGGACACATGGTCAGATTGTATTCATCATCAACATAGGTGATGTTGGTGGGAGCGGAACCAACAACTGTCAGACGGTTGTCGGCAGTTGCAATATCAGTAAGGGCTTGGAAAACAGTGGCATCGCCATCGAAACGGTAGCCCCATGCCAAAGCGGTTTCAGTGTAGCTGCACCAGCTGAGGGCAATCACAACCTCGTTTTCGCCTTCGCCAATCCAATACAGAATCTCATCAGCGGAGATAGTAGCATCAACGACCTCTCCACCTGCATTCGGATCAGTAGCGGGAATAATCTCAGTTGTCCAAGAAATGGTGGTCCAGTCGTCAGACATGATGCCGCAAGCAACACCACCAATCTTCACGAAATCGTTGTTGTGAATAGGCTCTTCAGCCATCATGTTCATACCCATCAAGCCATTCACACTGTGCATGGGAACGTCATAATCGGGATCACCCCATTGGGCATCAGGATTAGGACACATGGTCAGGTTGTATTCGTCATCCACATAAGTAATGTTGGTGGGAGCAGAACCGATTACTGTCAAGCGGCTGTCAGCAGCTGCAATATCGGTAAGAGCTTGGAAAACAGTGGCATCGCCATTGAAACGGTAGCCCCACGCCAGAGCGGTTTCAGTGTAGCTGCACCAGCTGATTGCAACCACAACCTCGTTTTCACCCTCGCCAATCCAATATTGGATGTCAGCAGGATCGATAGTAGCATCTTGTTGTGCACACAAATTGGTCGTAAACAGACCGAAGATTCCCATAAGGAATGCTAAAGTAAAGATTTTACGCATAATAATATAATTTTAGGTTTGACATTCAATCAATTACATTAAAATGCTCGCGGAAATGGAGGGTACACCTTAATTTATATAAGGAAAGCCAGCTCTTGTCCCGAAAGCCTTGTTTCAGCGACAGGCGGCAGGTCTTCTGACTTACTCCTTTTGTCTGGCCGCCTTCCCGAAAGACTAGGTTTTCAGTGGCATAAAGGCCAGCGTGAAGAGCTAACAGCAGCGGGAACTGTCCGGGATTTGCACCCGATTCCCTATTGAGCCTCACGGCACCGCTTATCGGCGGCAAAGATACATCTTTTTTATTGTCACACATACTGACTACAAGAAAAAGTTGTTATTTTTGCCTTCTCAAAGGCAATTATATCCTCACGAATAATCATCAAACAATGAAAAAGATAATCACAGTATTTACCACTTTAATTCTCTTCTTAGGCCTAGCCCAAGCCCAAGATGTTTATTACGCCGGCCATGGTGATGGTATAGGTAAGATATGGAAAAACAACACGCTGGTTTACAGCATATCCGACACATCTGCTGTTATCATCAACGACATGAAAGTCGCCAACGACAGCACCATTTACAGCGCAGGCTACAACTATTCTAACTTTCGGGGTCATGTCTGGTTGAATGACTCGATTCTATTCATGGCCGACACCCAATCTTTCATCAAGCGGATTATACTCAATGACAACGTTTGGACGGCAGCTGGCAACAACAAGGTTTGGCAAAATGGCGAGATACTATATGAATATAGCATTGACAGCAACACCGTTTGCAACCTTTACGCCTTGGCAGTTGACGATGCTACAGGCGACGTATATGCAGGTGGTTCCATCGTTACTCCTGGCGTATATGCCTGTGTGTGGAAAAACGACACATTATTTTGGCAATGCCTTGGCTGGTCGGAAGTCAAAGACCTCTGCTTTGACGGAGAAAACCTTTATGCGGCCGGGTTTGTCTATGGCACCGGATCCATCGACGGTGTGGTTTGGCAAAACGACTCCATCATCTTCCAAATCGAAAACGGCGACATCACTGCCATTACCGCCTACGATGGAAGCCTTTATTGGGCTGGGTTCTCGGGCACTGACAACACGGCTTACATTTGGCAAGACGGTGAGGTGCTATATTCGCATGCCGGCGTAAACATCACGACTTTGTGTGTCAATGAATACGGTGTATATTATGCAGGTTTGGACGACGATATAGCCATCCTTTGGAAAGATGGAGAAATCCTATACCAACCAGAAGGATGCGAATCCATCAGTAGCATTTGTGTGCTCCCCACCCCACCCCAACCCGTTTTCACCCTGACTGTGGAAGCCGACACTACCGGATGGGGCACGGTGACTGGAGGTGGCGTCTATTATTATGGCGACACCGCTATCATCGAAGCTATACCTAATGTGGGCTGCGAGTTTCTCTTTTGGAACGACGGCATCGTCACCAACCCGCGTAACATCATCATCACTCAAGACACCACCTTCATCGCTCATTTCAATCTTTTCAATTACACTATCGAAACTGCCGTCGTTCCGCTCAACTCAGGAACAGTGACAGGGGGCGGCAGCTACCCTTACGGCGACACGATTACCCTAGAAGCCGTGGCCAATCCCGGCTTCATCTTCGAAAGATGGACCGACAGCGTCACCGACAACCCACGTGAGGTCATCGTCACCCAAGACAGCGTTTTCATCGCCATGTTCAGCAATCGCCTTTATACCATCACCGTCGAGAGTGACCATCCAGATTGGGGCTCTGTGACAGGTGGAGGCACCTTCTACTATGGAGACACCATAGAGATTGCGGCTACTGCCAATCTCGGCTTCTCATTTATCAGTTGGAACGATGGCGACACCGACAACCCACGCGAAATCATCGTCACAGACGACATGACCTTCACAGCACATTTCGGAATTCAGCAATGCCTCATACAGACTGAGGTCATGCCTGCAGACGCAGGCACCGTCACTGGTGGAGGCGCTTATTACTACGGTGACACCATCACTCTGACCGCCCACAACAACACAGGCTATGCATTCGACCAATGGGACGATGGCGAAACCGACAACCCGAGAACCATTATTGTTGAAGGCGATGCCACCTACACTGCTGTCTTCAAGCCGTTACAATATGAAATCACAACGGAGTGTGACCCCGTGGATGGTGGTATGGTAAGTGGTGCAGGCACATACGACTACGGCAGCATCGTCACATTGACTGCCACGCCTAATGAATACTACGCTTTCCTTTGTTGGAGCGACGGCATTGCCAGCAACCCACGTAACATCACTGTGACAGGCAACGCCAATTATAAAGCCATGTTCCATCTCAATGGCACGCCCCAATATACTATCACCGTGGTGGCTAACGATACGTTGTTGGGAACCGTTACTGGCGGCGGCACCTTTGACCAAGGCGCTACCATTGAAATCAGTGCCACACCTAACGCTGGTGCCCGCTTCATGAGCTGGGACGATGGCAATACCGACAACCCACGCAGCGTCATAGTCACACAAAACATGACTTTTATGGCCGTATTTACTGAAATCCCTGTTTTCACCATCACGGTAAGACCCGAAAGTCAACTGCTTGGCTCTACATACGGTAGTGGCACCTATATGCTCAACCAAGTCGTCACCATCGGCGCTACACCAAATAATGGTTTCTATTTCTCAGGCTGGCAGGACGGCAATTCGGACAACCCACGCACCATCGTCGTGACGGGCAACGCCGAATACATTGCCTCATTCTCACAAAACCCAGTGCAAACCTACACCGTTGACGTACTCTATGATGAAAGCCAAGGTTTTATCCTTGGTGCAGGCACTTATACCGAAGGCAGCATAGCCACCATCGCCGCCATCCCTGCTGATGGTTTCTATTTTAAGAGATGGGATGATGGTACAACCGACAATCCTAAACAAGTCTTGGTTGACCATGACATCGTACTGGCAGCATTCTTTGAGTTCACCAGCGTCGACGAAAATGGCTTCGAGTCCTTTAGCCTATACCCCAACCCTGCCAACGACAAGATCCATATAGAAGGTCTGGAAGGCGAACATGAGGTCCAAATCTACAACGCCTTCGGCATATTGGTCATGACGACGGACATAGATGGTGTCGGTGAAATTAACATCGAAAAGCTGACTGCCGGTCTCTACTTCATCCGCATCAACGGCCATGCATTGAGATTCATAAAAGAATAAGACAACAGCCATCATCAAAAAAGGTGAGCCTCAATCGAGGCTCACCTTTTTTGTGTTATCAAGGAAACGCCTTGTTACTTTGTTATCACTAGCTTCATTGTCTCGCTGCCCGACTCCGACATGGCGTTAATGAAATACACGCCTGAGTTCAGATTGTTAAGGTAACCCTCTAACGATGTATGATTCAAACCATTGAAACTATAGGAATACAGTTTGTGACCCATAAAGTCGTATACTGTCAATTCTGCCTTATGTAGGTCATTCAGCACCACACGCACCTCACCGTTGGAAGGATTGGGATACACCGTGATGATATGGGCAGGGGTGTTCCCTATCGGCTCTTCCACGCTCAACAGTTCCATGGCCTGCGAAAAATCGGGGATGCCAAAGCCGTATTTGCTGTCGGGATGGTCAGCTCGGTTGCCACAAGCGCGGATGACGTCGCAAATCTCCTGCACCGAAGCGTAAGGACGCGCTTGACGCAGACATGCAACAGCACCAGCGAAAACTGGCGTGGCAAACGAGGTGCCATTACCATTATAGTAAGGCCACCAGTTGCCATAACCCGAAGCCACGTAGGTGCCTTCACCCATGGCCATCACATCAGGTTTGATACGGCCATCGTAGGTCGGGCCCACCGAGCTGAACGAAGCGCGATTGCCGTTGGCATCGACAGCGCCAACAGTCAAGATGTGTTCGGCATCGGCAGGGATGCCCAAGGTGCAATTGCCATCGCCTTCGTTGCCCGCAGCATTCATGCAAATCATACCACGAGAAGCAGCAATTTCTGCACCGATTGACATAGGAGCGGTTTTGCCGTCATAATGCTCGAAAGGATGATCCCATTGGATCATGTCAAAAGTGATGTAACCCAACGAGGTGGAGCATACATCAACGCCCAAACTATCGGCATATTCGGCGCCCGAAACCCAATTGTATTCCTCGATGATGTTCTCGCTATCGCCATCTTCAGTATGGATGAGGTAATAGGAGGCCTTGGGAGCTGTTCCCACCATCTCGTTGGGGTCGTAGGCAGCCATGGTGCTCAAGCATGAAGTGCCGTGCGTGCTCTGCGTATAGACCGAGTTGGAGCCATACACGAAGTCACGGGTGCCCAACAGGCGGCCTTCTTCACGCATATTGTCGAAGCACGACGCTTCTTCAGTGCCTATGAACCCGCCATCGAGGACAGCCACGACGACACCCGTGCCGTCGAAACCCATCTCATGTAACACATCTACATTCAGTTGCTTCACTTGAGCCTCAGCGCCGCCGTAATAACCACGAATGCGACTACATGGTGCCACCGGTTTCATCTCATTGGCCAACCAACGCTCTTTCATTTCTTGAGCTTGGGGGTCGTTGGGGCAATTGCGCACCACTTCCACAAACTCAAGGGCATTAATAGCCTCAATCACAGCGGGATTGGTGACGTGAACCGAAACACCATTCAGCCATTTCGAAGGATTGATCAGCTCGGCACCACAATCGGCCACTGCCTGAAGATATTGGGGATTGACAGGGATGTCATACTCATCAATGCCTATGCCCAGATTGGCACGACGCTGCAAAGCTCTTGGACTCAGGTAAGCCTCAGGGTTGTCGATGGAATAAGGAGAATTGTCCTTGTCTTTGAACTGTACCCAGTAGATGTTGGTCGCGATTTGCGCCTGGGCAAACATCGTAACCACAAGAAACATAAGTAAAAAAGAAAGCTTTCTCATTGCTATAGAATTTGTATTATAAACACATAATTAGGTGATAAAAAACGGGCAAAAATAATAAGTTTTTCGGATTCAAGATTTAAAAATCAAATTTTCGTATTTTTCATTCCACATTGACTCCGTCGAATGCTTCGCATTTCAGCATTCAGCATTCCACATTAACTTCGTTGAATCTTCGATTTCAGCATTCAAATAATTCACTACCTTTGCAAAAAAATTCAAAACCATGCGCATCGACATCATCGCCGTTTTCCCCGAAATGTTTGAGGGGCCTTTCACCGAGTCCATCATCAAACGCGCTGTAAACAAAGGCATTGTGGAGATTGGATTGCACAACCTCCGCGACTACAGCACCGACAAGCACCACAAGGTGGACGACTACTCGTTTGCTGCCGGCGCGGGCATGGTGATGATGATCGAGCCTGTCGACAACTGCATCAGCCACTTGAAGAGCCAGCGTGAATACGACGAGGTCATCTACATGAGCCCCGACGGCGAGCTTTTGGATCAGCCTTTATGCAACCAACTCTCGATGAAAGAGAACATCATCATCCTCTGCGGGCACTACAAAGGCATCGACGAACGCATTCGTGAACACTTGATTACCAAAGAGATAAGCATCGGCAACTATGTCCTTTCGGGCGGCGAACTCGGTGCGGCGGTTTTGGTCGACAGTTTGGTGCGCCTCATCCCTGGGGCCTTGGGCGATGAGACCTCTGCCCTCTCCGACTCGTTCCAGGACGGCTTGGTGTCGCCTCCGGTATACACGCGTCCCAGAAACTACAAAGGATGGGAGGTTCCCGAGGTGCTTTTGTCGGGTAACGACAAGCTCATCAACGATTGGCGGTTGGAACAAGCCATCGAGCGCACCAAGGTGCGTCGGCCTGAAATGTATGAAAATTTCAAAAAAAGCTGAAAATCTTCGTCACGTATTGAAATTATTTGTATTTTTGCACCCACTTTTTGGAGAAAAATATACAAAAATCATATAAAATGAGCAAACAAGCATTAATTCAATTCGTTGAAGATCAAATCGTTGTAAAAGATTTTCCGAAGTTCAAGACAGGCGACACCATCACGGTGACCTACAAGATTGTTGAAGGACAAAAAGAGCGTCTGCAGAAGTTCCAGGGCATCGTCCTGAAGCGCAGCGGCCAAGGCAAGGTGGGTACATTCACCATCCGCAAGATTTCCAACAACGTTGGCGTGGAAAGATGTTTCCCCATTGCCTCCCCGATGATTGAGAACATCGAGGTGAACAAGAAGGGCGCTGTCCGCAAGTCACGCATCTACTATCTGCGCGGCCTCCGCGGCAAGAAAGCCCGTATCAAGGAGCTCAAGGACTAATACCTTCAGCCACAACGAACAAAGAAAGCTCCGAGCGTTGCTCGGAGCTTCTTTTGTTATTAGCACAATCGATTTATGTGTCTCACCGAGCTATTAACTACATCAATTCTCTAAATCCAGTTTTTCATTCAACAGCTTTAAGTATTTAATAATGACATCGCATTCCGCGTTGTCCTCAGAACGGAATGCTTTCAAAAGGTCTTCATAATCAGCTAATAGCGATGTTAATACCACTCCGTTTACGCAGGTGAGCTCTCCCGATTCCATATCTACGATATATGGAAAACGCAAGGTGGCAAGATAAGCACCTTGAATGCCTCCAACAATACCGCCGAACATCCACCCTAATTGCATCTCCTGTTGGGCACGGTCACTTGAAATACCCGCCTTGAAAACCAGATACTTGCCAATCGACTCGACCAAAGCATATCCTTGATACAAACCGAACTTGAAGCCGTTGATGAACATGTATTCCCCGTCAGAATAGGCAAATATCTCCTTTTTTATTGTCTTTTTTTTGATGGACTTATCGTCACAAGTAAGTTCATAGTCATTTCCACCCCACATCTTGATATTGCCTTGGGTACGCTTCTCCCAGTTCAATGTGGCATCCATTGAAGGAGTCTTGTTTTCAATCTCTTCAAGACTCATATAAATGCCCTGGGGATAATTCATTTTGTCTTGGGCATAGCCCAAAGAAGACAATGCCATAGCAATGATGACTAACAAATACTTTTTCATAGGTTTACAATTCTTACAGAATTAGATAATGAATATTCTTGATTTTTATTGTTTGTGTCTTATAAATTCTATTATGCTAATGTTTAACGTTAGACGGATTCCGAAATCTAAACGAACCGAAAAAGGAATTTGGCAATTACTTTTGTTTATATAGTTTTTTGCCTTTAATATCTCCCCGTTCCAGCGGATTTGCAATCCGCTGGGGCTGAGTATGGGGATTTGCAATCCCCTTATTTATTGAGCCTTTCATGGCGTTAGACTGTTGTTTCGGTGGCAAAGAAAATGATCATCATTCATTCCCTTTCTTCTTCCGCTTGAATATCTTCGTCCGCAGCATAAACACCGTGAGCGCGGCCCAAAAGACCACCAAGATGCCCAAAGTGATAAAGGTAGCCTTGGGACTCTGCGGGGCATAGCCCACCAAGAGCAGCACAGGGAAGCCCAAAACGATGGCCGAAAGGGTTTGCAGCACCAGGTTGTTGGCGGCAGGGGTCTCAAACTTCGGGTCGATCTCGCGCAGCAGGATCATACCGTTGCTGGCCGTGCCCGTCAGCATGCCGAACATCGAGAAGAAGCCCTCGTACTTGTAATTCGGGTAGAGGTGCTTCGAGATGATGAGTACATAAATGAAAGTCACTGCGGCACCCAAGGTGCAAATGATGGTGAAGGGCAAGATGAACGATCCAAAATTCTCCAAGCTGATAGCAGCAGTACCGGCAACAATCATGACGTCGAAGCAGAAACCGCTGATACGGTTAAGCATATAGTTGTTGATGTACTCGCGGCTCATCAGTTTGGCTTTCTTGAAACGGCCCAAGAGCCACTTGAAAAGGATGCCAAACAGCGTGCCCGTCAGGAAGTTGAAGCCCCAAAGCATAGGTTTCAAAGTGTTAGTGCCAAAATTGCCCAAATCCATTCCTTGGATCCAGTTGGTGAACAGGAAAACGAGGAAATAGACGAACAGCACCATGCAGATCTGCACCGAGAGCTTGTCGATGGACTCGGCATCGGGAATCTCGCCTTTGCCTTCATAGTCCTCCAGTTTGTTCACCTGGGCCTCGACAAGCTTCTTTCTCGAAAGCACACCCTTGCGACGCAGGATGTTCATATAGATGACACCAACGACACTACCCACGATGAAGCCTGTAGCAGCAATGGACAAACCAAAGTCAGCCCCTGAGAAAGGAATACCTTGTTGATCGGCCCAACTCGTGAAGATCTTTCCAAAGTTCAATGCCTGTCCCGGTCCCTGACCGTAGCCCATGGGCAGCAACAAACCCGCTGCATAAAACAGCTTTCCGCCAAGATAGAAAAACAGGATGGAAACGATGAGACCTACAATACCTTGGATGACGTATGTGGAAGCCGTCAAAGCACCCGTCTCAATCACCTTCATCGGTGTGGACTTCGATTCTATCTTATTGTTTTTCAGTGCTAAAGCCACAAAACCCAAACCCAAGGCATGATATGTTATGACTTCCATCACAGGCTTGTTGATAAGATCCTTGCACCCAGGAATCGCCTTAAAGATCAAGAGCAGCAAACCGCCTATCAAAGCCGAGGGTATCAAGCTCTTGCGTAAAAAGGGGACTTTGGTTCTCAGCACATTACCAAACAATAAGGCCGTTGCCAAAATGCAGAATTGCACCAGCCAGTTCCAAGCTATGGGCTGGTCAAAAGTCATTACGGAAGCATCAAGTAATGTCATATCAAATGATTTTATAAAAACTATTCAAAACTAAATTACTACCAACATTTCAATGTCTGAGTTTGACAGCCGTACCCGATGCCGAAACCATCAACATTCCACTATTCTCACCAAGAACCTCATAATCAATATCAATACCGATAACAGCATCCGCGCCCATTTGCATTGCGCGTTCCTGCAATTCATTCAATGCCTGTGAACGAGCATTGATCAGTTCTGATTCGTATGAGCTCGAACGTCCCCCAATAAAGTTTCTAATACTGGCGCCAAAGTCCTTGATAAAATTCACTCCGGCAATCACTTCTCCAAAGACAACGCCTTTATACTCCAAGATGGTACAGCCTTCAATGTTTGGTGTAGTAGTAAGTATCATAATACATTGATTTTGTTTATCCATTTTGCCTGCAAATATATGTATTTTTTAGATGGTGAACAAAATTCCGTAATTTTGCGGCATGAAAAAAGCGTTTGAACTTTTCTTCTCTTTCTTCAAGATCGGGGCCTTCACCCTGGGGGGCGGCTACGCCATGCTCTCGATGGTGGAGAAGGCCGTCGTCGACCAAAAGAAGTGGATTCCCAACGACGAGTTTTGGGACATGATTGCGGTGGTTCAATCGCTTCCCGGTGTCTTTGCCGTCAACACGGCCTTGTATGTCGGGCATCGTGTGGCAGGCACAAAAGGTGCCTTTGCCGCCATGCTGGGTGCCATCATCCCATCCATCACCATCATTCTGCTACTGGCCACAGTGTTCCGCGAATACCGCGACCAACCCGTGGTGGAGCGCATCTTCAAGGGCATCCGTCCCTGCGTGGTAGCCCTCATCCTCGCTCCTTCCCTGCGGATGATCAAGTCGGCCAAGGTGACCTGGAAGACCGCCATCATCCCCATCGCCACGGTGTTCCTCATCTGGTGGTGTAAGATCTCGCCAGCCTACGTCATCCTTGCCGCAATTGCTGGAAGTCTTATCTATGCGCTAATCATAAGAAGACACGAGACTGCAAGACGCAACACACGAGACAACGGCCCTTCGACGGGCTCAGGGACCTCGTCCCACGTCTCGGAGTCCCGTGTCCCGCGTCAAAAAGAAAAGGAGGCCAAGCCATGATTTACTTGCAGCTGCTTTGGGTCTTCGTGAAAATCGGTGTGCTGGGCTTCGGCGGTGGCTATGCCATGCTCTCGCTCATACAGCATGAGGTGGTGGACCATTACGCTTGGATGAGCACCACCGACTTTGCCGACATGGTGGCCATCTCGCAGATGACACCAGGCCCCATCTCCATCAATTTGGCGACATACGTGGGCTATACCACGGCAGGCTTCGGCGGCTCGCTGTTGGCATCGTTTGCGCTCTGTCTGCCATCTATCATCATGGTGTACTTCATCTTGAAATTGTTCATGAGTAAGAAGAACAACGCACTGATGGCCAACACCTTGAAAGGTCTTAAGCCTGCCATTGCAGGACTCATCTTCGCCGCCGGACTCTCCATGATGAACACTCAAAACTTCGTTGACTTCGGTCGTGGACAATACAATATCAGCGTCATCATCTGCGTTTTGGCATTTGTAGCCTCGTATTTCTTCAAGGCGAATCCGATATTGTTGATAGTGATTTCTGGTGTGATAGGGTTTTTCGCGTATTAATCAAGGTCCCTGAGCCTGTCGAAGGGCCGATTCAAGATTTAAATTCAAAATTCAAAGATCTCAGATTCAACACGATATGAAACGGTTTATCATCAGTCTGCTTGCAGTTTTATCAGTTTCATTTGCCTTTGGGCAGCATATACTTTCTTATCAGAGCTATGCCAAAGGCGTCGCCGAACAAGACACCACCTCCATTCAGGTCGTTGAAAACGCGAAATGCTTGAAAATCAAAAATGTCGAAAAGTCTTCTTCCAACCCTATCCCAGGATATGCAGAAATCAGCACCTACGTGGATTTTGTCCACGACTCCGTCTACACCATTTTGGACTACAGCGATGGAAAGTTCTACAGTTCCTATTCACTGACCGATAACGACGTGGTTTTCAGCGAAGAAGGCAAGGAAAAACTGTTGGGTTACGATTGCAAGAAATACAAGACCAGTATCAACTCCAACACCATCGAAGTGTGGATGTCGGAAAGCCTCGGTTTCGAGGCCACACCCATGCCTGGTCTCGGCCGGCTGAAAGGCGTGATGGTCCGCTGCATGAGAAACGGCTCCTATATCACTGACTTGACTGTAGTTAAAGACCAAAAGTATGCTCTCGTCGACCTCATTCCGGACTACAAAGGCCAACATAAGACATCCCGAGAGTTGAGCCAACTGCGCAAGGACAAACTCGTCATGCGCATTCCTGTGTTCGAGGACGAGCAGATCCATTTTGCAGACTATGCGCCTTTTGATGGTGAAATACCTTACGACACCACCATCCACTTCAGCCACGGCACACTGATTGTCAAGCGGTTGAAGTTGCCGGAATTGCCTGCCCATTACCAAATCTTTGCCGAAATCCGACAACGCAGCAACGGTGATGCCTACGACCGCAGCGCCTCCGTCTTCGTCATCCCGACCGAAAAAGCCATGAGTTTCAAGGATGGCTTGACAAAAGGCATCGAGGCATTGCCTACCATGGTCGGCAAAGATGGCAAGGAATACCAAGGCATCAAGGCGGAGAAGGATTATTTGCCACCAGTCGAGATGGTACGGTTTTTCACCTCGTTCGGTGCAGGCCATTTCAACGACAAGGTGCAGATCGACGGTCTGGAATGGACAGGTGAAAACTACTACAAGATGGAAGTCAGCGAGTTGCGTGACCGTTTGCGTGGCGACGTGCTCATTGGGGCTTTCATCGGCAACTACGATAAGGGCGGGCACAAGATTTCGCTCGACCTCCTCGCCTACCCGGGCGAGAACAAATGGAGCAAGAAGCCATTGAAGCAACACTCCATTCCGCTGTTCAACACCTGCAACGTACTGGAAATGTCGGGACAGAATTACGGTCGCTTGTTTGCCACAGACACTTTGGAAGTGGAGTTTGAACTCCCCGAAAGCGCCAAGAACGTTCGTCTACGTTACATCAGCACGGGCCATGGTGGCTGGGACAACGGCGACGAGTTCAACCCCAAAGAGAACGCTATTTTCATCGATGGGGTGAAGCTATTCACCCACACGCCTTGGCGCTGCGACTGCGCCACCTTCCGCGACCAGAACCCTGTTTCGGGCAACTTCTGGAATGGCCTCTCCTCTTCCGACTACTCGCGTTCGGGCTGGTGTCCCGGCACTGCCACCAATCCCGTCTATTTCGACCTAAGCGGATTGAAGCCAGGAAAGCATACGCTACGAGTTGCCATCCCACAAGGCAAAGACGAAGGCGAATCGTTCAGCCACTGGATGGTATCAGGGGTGGTATTGTATGAAAGATAGGTTATGGTACATCCCTACGGGATGAAGGGCTGCTTTTCGTTAGTTTTACCGAGCGTCAATTCCTACGGGATTCATATAACAAGAAATTTGGGTAACCATTATACCGAAAGCAACATCTCATCTAAGGTTACCATCGCCGCCAATGCCTCCACTAAGACGACAGCGCGGGGTAAGACACACACATCATGCCGGCCCTCGATGGCTATTTGGCATGTCTCCCCTGCCCGATTCACGGTTTGCTGAGGTTTTGCGATGCTCGGTATCGGCTTGAAGGCCACTCTAAAAACAACATCATTGCCATTAGTGATGCCGCCTTGGATGCCTCCAGAATGATTGGTCGCCGTTGTAATCCCAATGACTTCCGTCCCTCGTCCTCCGTCCCTCGTCTCTCGTCCCTCGTCTCTATTAATAAAGGTGTCATTGGCCTCTGAGCCTTTCATCTTGGCCAAGGCAAAGCCGTCACCAACCTCAAAGCCCTTCACGGCAGGCAGGCTGAACATGGCATGAGCCAGTTCGGCGGAGAACTTGCCAAACATAGGCTCACCTAAACCCGAAGGAACACCTTTAATACAACATTCGACGACGCCACCTACAGTATCGCCATCTCTACGAGCCTGTTCAGCGTCGCCCATTTCAATAACTCCGGCAATGATTTGAGCACCCTTCTCCTTCAAAATCTGCTTGGCGATGGCACCTGCGACCACGATGGGCAGCGTTGTTCTAGCCGAAGCCCTGCCACCACCGCGCCAGTCACGGATGCCGTATTTCTGCTCATAAGTGAAATCGGCGTGGGAAGGACGGTAGACATCTTTCAAAGCCTTGTAATCTTCTGGTTTGCAGTCCTCATTGCGCACCATAAAGGCAATCGGCGTACCCAAAGTGACCCCATCGAGCAAACCTGAGAGCCATTCGATTCGGTCCGTTTCTTTACGTTGCGATGCTGTTGAAGATTGTGCTGTCTTGCGCCTAAGCAGTTCGCTATCAATGAAATCAAAATCCAATTCCAATTGTGAAGGGCAACCGTCGATGACACCACCGATGGCCGTGCCGTGCGACTCACCAAAAGTGGTGAGCCTGAAGATGTGACCAATTGTATTCATGAGGCAAAAATACAAAAATCAACAGAATTTTGTATTTTTGCAGCCGCAATGGACAAAAAGAGCACAAATAGCAACATCAAGATTAAGAACAAGCGCGCCACATTCGAGTATTTCCTCGTGGAGACGCTGACGGCTGGCATCGTGCTGACGGGGACGGAAATCAAGTCCATCCGTGGCGGCAAGGCAAGTCTAGCGGATTCGTATTGCAGCTTCAAGGGCAATGAATTGTTTGTCATCGGCATGCACATCGCCGAGTACGCCCAAGGCACCTACAACAACCACGATCCCAAACGCGACCGCAAACTGCTACTCAACGCCCGTGAACTTCGCAAGCTGAAAAACAAAGTGCAGGAGAAAGGCTTCACCATCGTGCCTATCGTGCTGTTTATCAACGAAAACGGTTTGGCTAAGTTGGACATTGCATTAGCCCGAGGCAAGCACTTTTACGACAAGCGCGAGACCTTGAAAACCAAGGACTCGAAGCGGGAGTTGGAAAGGATGGAGAGATACTAGTTGTCAGTTGTTCAGTTAATCAGTTGTTCAGTTATGGGAACAAAAAACTGAACAACTGCAAACTGCAAACTATCAACTGATTAAAAGCTGAAGCAATAGCCGACACGCAAGGAAATGGGCGAAGCGTAGGGCGTATCTATCTCTCCCGTCGATAATGTGGACCAACTCAGGTTGTAAAGCACCATATAATACACAAAACTGCCCGAGTAGGAATACTGACGGTATCCTGCTCCAACAAATAAGCTATTGAACCATTTACTGCCCGTCGTAGTATGGTTCCAACGGGAGAATCCATACATCATTTCATCCTCGACATGGACGAACAGACCCTTGTAAACCTGGCAGTTGGTATAGGGTGCCACACCAAAATAATGCGCGTACGAACTGCCATAATAACGGTCGAAATCACACGACAGATTATAGATGCCACGCACACCCACTTCCCAGGGGCTGAAGATGCGGTAGCCAAACTGTGGAGCGATGGATACGTTGAGATAATTACCATACATTCCGCCACCCACGTTGCCGCCGACGACAAATTTTCCTTTCATATCCGGCAC
The DNA here is from genome assembly GCA_902794155.1 of uncultured Bacteroidia bacterium. Lineage (GTDB taxonomy): Bacteria > Bacteroidota > Bacteroidia > Bacteroidales > F082 > Limimorpha. The sequence continues at coordinate 11,390 of CADBGN010000002.1, read as the reverse complement.
ATCGGGAAGAAATTGTGCCGAGGCCTTGTCAACAAAGCCGAAAAGCATCAAAAAAAGCGATGCGATGATTGCGAAACGTTTCATAGTCACGATATTTTCCGCAAAAATACAATAAAATCCATTTCCGCCCGTATCCAATAAAAGTTTATCTTTGCAATTTTAAACTCTGTCATGAAAACTCGACATATCTTACTCATAATCACCATTTTCCTATTGGCGGGCTATTCGTGCAAGAAGAACAACACGGTCAATCCTGACTCCAATCTGAAGCTGGAATTCTCGGCCGACACAGTTCTCTTCGACACTGTTTTTACCTCGTTGGGCTCGGCCACACACGAACTGAGAATCTACAACACGCATAGCGATGACTTGAAAATCAGTTCCATCCGTCTGGTCGGAGGCGACAATTCCCCTTTCCGATTCAACCTCGACGGCGAAAGTGCCACCGAGATTTATGACAAGATCATCCCTGCCAACGACAGTCTCTTTTCTTTCCTGCGCGTCACCATCAACCCGAACGACCTCAACTCGCCTTTCGTGGTGGAAGATGAGCTGGAGTTCATCACCAACGGCAACACACAGACCATCAAGCTATTGGCTTGGGGACAGAATGCCAATTACATCGTAGCGGACAAGGTGGTGAACATTGGCGGTACGCCCTATCCCTACCACATCGTTGCCGATAGCCTTCAGACCACGGTTTGGACTTCGGAACGACCCTACGTCATCTACGGCTACGCCCTCATCAATAGTTATGGTACCTTGAGGATTGAAAAAGGCACGCAAATCTATTGTCACCAAGGCGGAGGCATCCTCTCATGGAGCGACGGTCAGCTCATCATCGACGGCACCGCCGAGGAGCCTGTCGTCGTGCAAGGCGACCGTTTGGAGCCCTACTACAACGACACCCCAGGACAATGGGAGCAAATCCTGATGATGGACGGTCGCGCCGGTGCCGACCACCGCATCAGCCATGCCATCATTCGCAACGGTACCATCGGCCTCAACTGCCAATCGGTACTGAAAGCCACGGAATGCGCCTTGCGTATCGACAACACCATCGTTGAAAATCAAAGCGGCTACGGCCTGTTTTCCATCCTCTATGCCGTTGAGGCCAAGAACTTCGTCATCGCCAACTGCGGCTTTGCCAACTTCTGGGCTTTTGGCGGCGACTATCGTTTCGTGCACGGCACCATCGCCAACTATTGGAACGCCAACGAGCACAACAAGAACGAAAACGCCGTTTCGGTGGCCAACTACGCCATCGGCGGCAACAACGAGCCCTTCTATTATCCCTTCCGCATGGAGATGGACAACTGCATCGTCTACGGCAAACAAAAGGACGAATTCAAGGCCACATTCGGTCCCGAAGCCGACTCACTTTACACCTTCGACCATTGCCTCATCAAATCGGAGAAATACAATGGATCCATGCCGGGTTTCAGTCATTGCCTCTTCAACCTTGAACCTTGCTTTGCCGATCCGTTGAAGCCCGACTGCCACCTCGACAACATCGCCTCACCCGCCATCGGCATGGGCAACCCGCTTTTTGGCAACGAGGTGCCTAGCGATTTGGACGGTGTATCAAGGGTGGGTGCGCCTGATATGGGGGCGTACCAATACGTACCGAGATAATTGATGGTGATTAGCAAGGAGACGCATGCAATGCGTCTCTACAAATCAATAAACAACCTTTACCTTTAGGGTCTTCGTGTTTCCGACGCCATCGGTCACCACGACCTTGACGTTGTTGGTGCCTTTCTTCATCTTCTCGTCGAACTCGTAATAAAGCAGGTCGTTCTTGGCATCGTACTTGCCCAAGACCCACACGTCATCGAGATAGATGTCGTAGGTCTCGATGCCCGTCATGTCGTCGGAAATCTTGAAACGCAGCGACTTCAACGCATTCACGGCTTGTCCGTTCTTGAAGTTGGAGGCTTTGACCGTAGGCGCCACTGAGTCGATCTTGATGGTATACTCGCCCATGGTATACGTCTTCACCTCCATGCAGCCGTTCTTCATCGTGCCGCCCAGCGAGGAAACCTTGCCGTTCTTGTCGATGCTGGCGATATACATCCTCTTGTCGGAAGCCCATTGCTCTTCGGGACGGATGCGCACCGTGAACTTCTTGAAAGTGGTCATACCCTCATCGCCAAAGCGATAGATGCGCGAGCAGCACCCTGCCTCGTCTCGTTGACCCGTCGGTATCCATTCGTCACGGAAAAGCGTATAATCTTCCATGGAGACGTTAAAGTCGTCGATGGTGATGTTGTTGTTGAGCGAGCCGTCGGCCTTCACAAAATACTCGCTGCGACGACGCTCGGGACGTTCCACCTCAACAGGAGCCACACCCACCAATTTGAACGATGCCGTCGAGCTATTGCCCGCATAATCGGTGATTTTGAAGCACACATTCACCGTGTCGCCTTCCGCCACCTTGACCGTTCCATTCTTCTTCTTAATCATGCGCAAATGGTTGTTCGGGTCGACATCGGTGCGCACATAACTCGACTTCTTCTCCTTGTAATGGCGATAGTCGAGTAGGCTGTTCACATAACGCGGCTCGCTGTAGGAGAAACTGTCGGCCTCCACTTGGAAGGCCAACTCGTCGTCAAGATAAAGCTCATAAAAATACGGACCATTCTTATTCGTCGAAGCACCCACCATGTCGTAGGTACACACGCCAAACGAAATCTCGCCGTTGCCATGGACATATTCCCTTTCCTTCAAGGTGTATTTCCCTTTTTGACCCTCGGCCAAAGAGTAATACTTCGGGTTGATTCCACCTTCCAAGGTCGACTCATCACCCAAAGGATACACCGAAACGCCAAGGATGGTTGGACGCACATTGTCTTCGATCTTGTAGCCGAAAAACATCGGGTTGACGGGTTTCTCGCTGCCTGTATGACGGATCTCGAAGTGAAGATGGGGACCACCCGAACTGCCAGAGTTGCCAGAGATACCAATCACATCGCCTCGCTTCACGGGGAACTTGTCCGCATCGAGATAGATCTGAGAGGTGTATTTCTTGTTCTTATATTGATACTGCTTCACATATTTGGCCACATCGCTGGAGAAACGCTGCAAGTGGGCATACACCGTCGTAAAACCATCGTAATGCGTGATATACAACACGTTACCATAGCCGTAGGGCGACACGCCGATGCGGCTGATATAGCCATCTGCCACGGCATACACCTTCTTGCCTTCCACACTTTGCGTCCTAATGTCAAGGCCGGCATGAACATGGTTGGGACGGATTTCGGCAAAGGTGGCCGACAGCATAATGGGAATATCAAGCGGGTTGCGGTATTGAGGATAGGTCTGAGCGGCCGCACCGACGGTGACCGCCATGGCAAGCAAAACCAATAAAGAACGCAATTTTGTCATTACATTAAACCTGTTTAAATACATACTTACGGTTTCTTATGACACGGGACATGTGACTTGAGGACGCGGGACAATCCAATGTCTCGTGTCTTGCTGTCTTGCGTCTCGTGTCCAACATAAATACTCTTTTTGGTCAAGTACTTAAAATATTGGGCAAAGATACACTTTTTTTCTATTTTTGCATCGGTTTTTGAAACAAAACAATGCGTCGACAAACTAGAAAAGAGAAAATCCAAGCCTGGCTTTCATCGCCCTATATGTTGTTGGCCTATCGGTTGATTGCCACCTTGCTGGTGCTCAGCATCAGCCGATGGATGCTCTATCTGTTCAACCTCCAGTTTTTTCACCAGCTTGACACTGGCCAAGCCTTGGCGCTGTATCTGCAAGGCATGCGTTTTGACTTACCCATCGTCTTCGGTATCAACATCCTAACCATCCTTTTCTATTGTCTTCCCTCACGCATCATCTATAAAGATGAGTTGCAGACCTTCGTCGACATCATCTACATCGTCGCCAATGCCATCGCCGTCCTACTGAATTTTCTGGATATCGTGTGTTTCCGTTTCTTCGGCAAACATCTCACCGTCCATTTCCTCAAACTGCTATTTAATTCCGACGAGGTGTCGTTTGGCGTTGTCAGGCAAGTCTTATTCGACTATTGGTATTTGTTGGTCATCTTCGTGCTTTTCGTGCTGATTATCATCGTAGTAGCGCAACACACCAAGCTCAAGAAGCCAGAGAAGGAAGAGAATCCACATTGGCAGCTACGACAGTCCATCAGCCTCGTTGTGATGCTTCTGCTCACGGTCCTCGCCGGTCGTGGCGGACTCCAAGCCAAGCCCATTTCGGTGGAAACCGCCATGCAATATACCGATCCGCAAAACGCGCCCATCCTGCTTAACACGCCGTTTTGCCTACTCACCACACACGAAACCCCACTGAAAGAACGAACAGGGGAATATAAAAGCGACTTCTCCCCCATCCACTACGACCTGAAGTCCAACCGATTCATTGAAAGCGACAGCCTTACCATGGACAGCGTACCGAGCAACTTGGTCGTCATCATCCTAAAAAATGTCGGGCAAGAAATGGTGGGATACTATAGCCACGACCGCCGCTCACAGCTCACGCCTTTCCTCGACTCACTCTTAAGCCAAAGCCTCACTTTCAACGGCATGTCGAACAGCCGCAGGAGCTTAGAAGTGTTGCCTGCCATCCTGGCCAGCATTCCTTCGATGATGGAGAACGACTTTGTGAGGTCGCCATACGCCGATAACGACTTCGATGCCTACAGCAAGCACCTTCAAAAACAGGGTTATAACACCATCTTCATGCATGGCGGCAAGAACGGCGTGCTGGGCTTCGACGAGTTCTCACGTCGCGCCGGATTCAGCAAATACTTCGGTCGCACCGAATATGGCGACGATAGCGACTACGACGGACAATGGGGCATCTACGACGGGCCTTTCCTGCAATATGCCGCCAAGACCCTCAACCGCGTACACGAGCCTTTCGCCACTGCCATCTACACCCTCTCATCGCGCTATCCCTACAAAGTGCCCAAAGACTTCGAGTTCCCGGAGGGCAGTTACTTCTGGACCGGTTTCGAGAAGACCGTCTACTACGTCGACTGCGCTTTGAGGGACTTCTTCAAAAGCGCCTCACAAATGTCGTGGTACGACCACACCTTGTTCGTCATCACAGCGGACTACTCCAACAACGAGCACTTCCAGCCCGAATACAGCAACGTTTGGGGCATGTATTCCATCCCTATCGCCTTCTATTATCCAAGGAAAATCAAGGCTTTTCAAAGCAACGAGATAGCCCAGCAAATCGACCTTGGGCCATCCATTCTCTCCGCGTTGGAAGTCAACGACACACTGTTCTCTTTCGGCCGCAACCTGTTCGACACCCTCAGCGAACCCTCTTTCGTCAGCTACTACAACCTGACCTACCAATATTGCGACGGCACCTATCTGGTGCAGTCGGACGGTGAGAACTCCTTCGGCATCTTCAAGCCCATCAGCGACTCGCTCTTGAACGACAACCTCATCGACAGGCTGCAGTGCCCCGACGTTTACGACAAGCTTTACCGCTTCCTGCAAGAGTATAACAAAAGAATGATTAACAACGAGCTATATATGACACAAGACGACGTGACACGAGACACGAGTCAGGTTGACACTATCTCGCAGTCCCTCGTCCCGCAGTCCCATGTCCAATAGTCCTATTATGAAACACAAGAGTGACAAAAACGGTACCGTTTATTCCACCAACCCTAACTTTTCCTTCAACTATGGTGAGGAAGAAGTCATTACCCTAGAGCCAGGCAAACAGAACCTACGCGTGATGCTCGACAAGAAACAACGTGGCGGCAAGAAAGTGACGCTCATCACAGGCTTCCAAGGCTCCGATTATGACCTTGCCGTCTTGGGCAAGGAACTGAAGTCGGCCTGCGGTGTGGGCGGTAGCGTGAAAGATGGTGAGATACTGCTTCAAGGCGACTTCAGGGAGAAAGTGCTGGCGCTATTGGTGCAGAAAGGTTATACAAAGACTAAAATCAGCGGAATATGATTGAAGAATACATAGAAATCCTGAACGGAATCGGCGAGCACCTTCATTTCAACCAGACCACCTCGCTGGGCATTGCAGAGGGCATCGCCTTTGCCTCACTGCTCGTCGTTGGCATCCTGTTATATTTCCTTGCACGTTTCATCATTAGCAAGACTGTCAACGTCCTCATCAAGAAGACACCTTCGAAGTACGACGACCTGCTTGTAAAAAACAAGGTCTTTATTCGCATCTGCCTACTCATCCCCGCCATTCTGGTTAAATATTACCTCAACGATGCCATGCCCGACTTCCCAGGCGCTGCAGCTATCATCACCAAGATTACGAAGATTTATGAAATCATGGTTTATGCCTCCATCTTGATGGCCTTGGTGAATGCGGCGCATGAGCTTTACAACTCGTTTGAGTCATCGAAGCTAAAACCCATCGAAGGCTTGGTACAGGTCATCAAAGGCATCATTATCGCCGTTAGTGTGCTGCTTATCACCACTTTCCTCTTAGGCAAGAGCCTCAGCAGCATCATTATCGGATTGGGCACCATCTCAGCCGTACTCCTACTCATCTTCCAAGACTCCATCAAAGGCTTTGTGGGCAGTATACAGCTGTCAATCAACGACATGCTTCGTATCGGAGACTGGATTGTGATGGGACAAGCCGATGGCACCGTGTTGGAGATCAACCTTACATCTGTAAAGGTGCAAAACTGGGACAACACCATCACCACCATTCCAACCTACACGCTGGTCTCGGCCCCCTTCACCAACTGGCGCGGTATGTCCGAGTCGGGTGGACGACGCATCGCCCGCAGCATCAACATCGACGTAAACACCATTCGCTACTGCACGCCCGAGATGCTGGAGAAATACAAACATTATGCTTTGGTAAAAGATTACATCACTGAGAAAGAGGCAGACATCCTCGAATATAACAAGGCCAACAACATCGACACAAGCGAGATCATGAACGGTCGCCAGCAGACCAACCTCGGCATCTTCCGCGCCTACATCAAGGCCTATCTCAACAATAACCCGAAGCTGAACCATAACCTCACCATGATGGTGCGACAACTGCAACCTACGGAGTTTGGCGTGCCTTTGCAAATCTACGCCTTCAGTAGCGACAAGCAATGGACCAACTACGAAGAGATCCAAAGCGACATTTTTGACCACATCATTTCGGCTGCGCCGATGTTTGATTTGAAGATATACCAGAAACATTAGTGTAGAGTTTAGAGTTTAGAGTGTGTAGGGGCGTAGGGCTGTCACACAGTGGCAGCCGTAAAATAATAAGTAGCACATTATAGCAGCCGTATATTCAGAAAAAAAATCATGAACCCAGGAGTTGTTTTCACGGAAAAATACCTGAAATTGATGTTCAAGTCGTTGCGCGATGCCACACCCGATGAGGTGATGGAGGAGCTGGAGCATTGCCGTCGCGAAAACCGGCGTCCTGTGCGCATACTACGCTATTTCAGGGGATTCTTCGCCGAAGACGAGAAGTTTCATGCCTCGACAGGCTTTGAAATGCAAGTCTTCAAGCATGACGAAGAAACGAGGTCCCTGAGCCGACCAAGAAAGCTCATCCTCTACCTCCACGGCGGTGCCTTCATCTATCCACCCGTGTTCTTCCATTGGCGTTTCCTGCACGACTTGGCTTTGCGCACCCATTGCGACGCCTTGCTGCCCGTCTATCCCAAATCGCCAGAATACGATTGTGAATATTCCGTAAAAACGCTGTTGGAACACTACAAAAGCATTTCGGATTCAAGGCAATACGATGAGATCCACCTCGTTGGTGATTCGGCAGGAGCTTGTCTATGCCTTGTGATTGCCCAAGAAGCCCATAAAAACAGCTGGCAAAAGCCAACTTCCTCTACCCTGCTCTCGCCTTGCGTCGACCTGAGCCACACCAAGGAGAAGGAGATGCTGGCCTTGCAGGATCGCGACAGTATGTTGCAATACGACCGTATCGTCATCCTCAATGCCATCTGGCAAGGTCAATTGTCGGCACAACATCCTTGGGTCAGCCCCGTGTTTGGTGACCTCTGCGGTGTCAACAATTTGAATGTCTATTTCGGCTCCGATGAAATCCTCCAACCCGACGACCTATTTCTCAAGGAGACATACGAAAAGGCGGGCAAAACCGGACATTTCCACGAGTATGAAGGCATGTTCCACACCTTTGCCATGTTCCCGATACCTGATGGATTCAAAGCCACAAAAAAAATAGCCGCCTTCATCAAGGATGGGCGGCTATAGTAGTTTGGGCAATACTTCGTGTTACGGGCAAGTAGTCACCGTGTTGGCACAGACCCATTCCTCGTCAATCCAGCCTTTCAGCTCGACGAAAGGATGACGATAACAATCGAATGGTTCAGGACAGTCCTCTTCGATTTCCGAAGGTTCGCCCCAGCACCAGTCTTTGGGATTGGACTGCACCTGCAAGCGTCTGGTCTTGAGGTCGACGCCAATCACATCCAGGCTGATTTCAGGGTAGTTGACGGTGCAGGCCACTTCCTCGCTATCAGGAGCCTTGTAGAGGTTGATGGTATCGCCACCATAATTGCGGGTGAGGAATGAGAAATGAGGGTTGTGGATGACGGGATAAGGCTTTCCTTCGAAGGGGTCTTTGTACACGACCTCAACTTGATTACCAGCCTCATCTTCCTCAAAATAAGTGCCTCCATCTTCCTCTGCACACCAGTGATAAGGGATGAGCCAATCACCATCAGGCATCTGCCATGCATCTACAATCATATCATAGCCGCCATAATCGAGGATGAAGCCAAACAAGTCCTCCTCATTGAAGTCGGCTGGCATGGCGTCAAGATAGCGAACCGTAGTCTCATCGTTCACAGGTTTGTCTTTAATTTCTGTCGTGTTTTGCGTGGAAGCCGTGTTGCATCCAAACAGCAGGGCGACAAGTGCCACTAAGAGCAATGTTTTTTTCATGATGAAATTAGATAAATGATTTGCCAAATTATTTCTTGACTTTCACCTTCTTTTGGGTTTTAATGGTTTTATTCTGTCCTGGTTTGGTTGACTCATTCTTCTGCAATTCAGCCTTCTTCTTATTCACAGCCGCCACGTATCTTCCGTTGGGATAGGCTTTTAGATAGGCGTCACAAGCAGCCACGGTTGTGCACTTTTTATAAAACTCATCTTCGTTCTTCTCTGACTGTTCAGCATCTTTCACTTTCTTTTCCAAATCACTTTTCTTTGCCTTCACTTCATCCACATATCTACCATTGGGATAGGCATTCAGGTAGGCATTGCAAGCCGAAATGGTGGTGCACTTCCTATAGCTCTCATCTTCTTTCCGTTCCGCCTCTGCTTTGGCTTCTGCCCTTTCTTCGGCTTGCTCTTTGGCTTGGGCTTTCTGAGCCTTGGCAGTACTGTCTGCCATATATCTATCGACCACATTTTTGGCATCCTTGTAGAACTTGCCATTAATTCCATAGTTCTTCATATAGGCCCTATAGTCGGCAACTGAAGAACAGGCTTTATAGGCTTGAGTATCAGAATCGTTGTCATCAGATTTAAAACTAAAGTGACCGCAACTTGACAGGCCTCCAACCATAACGGCTACGCCTAAACCAAGACCCAACAAAAGGCTGGCTTTATTCTTGCGATTGGTTGTGTTTTGGGGTGCACCTACACCTTGAGGATAATTTGTTTTGTCTTTCATGGAACTAAGTATTTTGAGATTTATGAATTATGAATTCAATACACTATTAACCATCTTCATATTCGATGATCCACTTTTAATGCGGCAAATGTAAGAAGATTTTCGTATTAACTATCAAAAACCGCATTATTTCTTAATTTTGCCCCGCCAAAACGCGTATTCTCGGGTACAATCGTTTGGACACCATTCAAGCAAATGAAAGAAAACCAGAAAAATACAAAAATCATAGGAGCCATTGCCGTTGCGCTATCCGCCATGCTTTGGGGCACAGACGGCATCCTGCTCACCCCCCAACTTTATAACCTCAACACCGCTTTCGTGGTCTTCGTCATCCACCTCTTCCCTTTCCTGCTGATGAATGTGTTCTTCTTCAGGGAATACCGCCATCTGAAGACCATGACGCGCTCCGACTTGATCTATTTCCTGCTCATCGCCCTGTTTGGCGGTGCCTTGGGCACCTTGGCCATTGTTAAGTCGCTGTTTTTGTTGCATTTCAACAACCTTTCCGTCGTGGTGCTGCTGCAAAAACTGCAACCTGTGTTTGCCGTCATCTTGGCGCGCATCATCCTGAAAGAGAGGATCAAGAGACACTTCGCACTGTGGGCTGGCGTCGCCCTTATCGGCGGCTATTTCCTCACCTTTGGTTGGTCACTTCCTGATTTCAGCACCGAAGGCATCACCACGGTCTATGCGGCACTGCTCTCGCTGCTGGCTGCCTTCTCCTTCGGTAGTTCCACGGTGTTTTCCAAGAAGATCTTGGGGAACTATTCCTTTGTCAGTTCCACCTTCTTCCGCTATGGTTTCACCACCATGATCATGCTGGTCATCGTGCTGTTCAGCGGCCATATCGGTGACTTCTCGCAGGTGACGCCACGCAACTGGCTCTTCATCGCCCTCATCGGCCTGACCACAGGCTCGGGTGCCATCTTCTTGTATTACTATGGCTTACGCCATGTGAGAGCCTCTTTGTCCACTTTCCTTGAACTGATGTACCCCATCACAGCCGTGGTGCTGGACTATTTCGTCAACGGCACCAAATACTCGCCCGTGCAATGGGCTGCGGCCTTTGTGATGCTGTTTGCCATCGTGATGCTGAATGTAGATTCTAAAAAGAAATAATTACGAAAACACGAGACAACGGTTTGGCTATCAGCTTTCAGCCGTCAGCCATCAGCATAGTAGCACTAAGGCTGAAAGCTGACTGCTGATAGCTGAAAACCATTATTATTTTTTGTTTCGTGCATCATTTAATGCAATTGATATTAAATTTGTATACCTTTGCAGTATCAACAAAAAAGGTAACATCATGGACAACGAAATCAAGTGCATTTATTCCGGTTCCTTAGTCAATGCTGAGTTTATCGGCAGCGTGTTGGAGGAAAACGACATCAAGTTCCTTATCCGCAACTTCCAAGAGGAAAGCCTCGTGGCAGGTTGGGCGGCCGGCACAATCAAGGGCGATGCCTCGGTGTTTGTTTTCACCGAAGACTACGACAAGGCTATGTTGCTCTTGGATGAAATCAATGCCGCGGAAATGGAGGGAGAATAACCGTTCTCTCCCTGTTTTAAGCCCCACGCAAACCTATCGCTTTCTCGATCTCACGTAGGTTATAGTATTTCTTGCCAGAACGGACAGCGTATGTCAGTATCTGACAGAATATCTCTGTGTTATATTTTATCCCTGTTGCAACAAGGTAGAAAAGTTCACCCCTACGCCAATAGCCAGGATAGGCCTCTGGTAT
>CADBGN010000001.1 GCA_902794155.1 uncultured Bacteroidia bacterium | reverse complement strand
ACCTGCACAAGATCTGGCCAAAAAGGAACTGGCCGAGATGCAGGAAATCCGCTACAAAGAGTATATGTCACGCACCTTTGAAAAAGAAGAAATTGTTAAACCCAAAGACAGAGTCAATAAAATCTATGGTTCTGACTGGTGGTATTACGCCGAAAAACTCCGCAAAGCCAAATACGACTTTGATGAGAACTACATCAAGCCTTACCTCACAGTCGACAATGTACGCAACGGCATGTTTATGGCTGCCAATAAGTTATACGGCATCACCTTTACACAAAATACCAATTTGCCCATCTATTATCCTGGCGTGGAGACCTACGAAGTGAAGGAAGCCAACGGTGATTTCCTCGGCATCCTTTATTTGGATTACTACCCGCGTGAGTCGAAGAGCGGCGGTGCCTGGTGCACCAGTTTCCGTGAGAGCGGACATGACATCAACGGAAAGAAGATCTATCCTGTCATCTCTTTGGTGATGAACTTCACCCCTGCTTCGGGCGACACCCCTGCCCTGCTCACATGGGACGAGACCGAGACGATGTGGCATGAGTTTGGTCACTCGCTTCACGCCTTCTTCTCCGACGGCCTCTACACGCGCACCTGCGGCAATGTGCCTCACGACTACGTGGAAATGCCTTCACAAATCATGGAAAATTGGGTTGCCGAGCCCGAGGTCATCCGCATGTATGCCAAGCATTACAAAACCGGCGAGCCAATGCCCGATAGTCTCATCACCAAGATCGAAAACAGCGCCCTGTTCAACCAAGGCTTCATGACCACTGAACTTATCGCAGCATCCATTTTGGATATGAAATTCCATGAAATCACTTCCATCGACGAAATCAAAAACCTTGACGTGGATGCTTTCGAAAAGCAACAAATGGATGCCATCGGATTGATGCCAGAAATTCTGCCTCGTTACCGCAGCACCAATTTCGCACATATCTTCAACGGCGGCTACAGTGCTGGATATTATGCTTACACCTGGGCTGAGGTACTCGACAAGGACGCCTTCAACTACTTCAAGAGTTCAGGCGACCTCTTCAATCCCGAGCTTGCAGCCTCTTTCCGCAAGAACTGCCTGCAGGAATGTGGTAACGACGAAGGCATGGTGCAGTACCGCAAGTTCCGTGGCCAAGACCCCGATTATGAGCCTTACCTGAAAGCACGCGGACTGAAATAAAGATTTAAATAATAAACAATGTAGGGCTGTTACATCGTGGTAGCCGCTGTGAAAAACAAAACAGCGGCTGCCGTGGTACGACAGCCCTACAAACAAAAACAGGGTTTTATGAAACGTATTGTGCTTCTTTTGTTGGCCTGCCTCTGCATGATGGATGTCCATGCACAAGGCAAACACAAAACCATCAAAGTTGCCCCACCCCGCCCGAAGGTGGGCGTGGTGTTGGGCGGTGGTGGTGCAAAAGGTGCAGCCCACATCGGGGTATTGAAATACCTTGAAGAGTTGGGTATTCCCGTTGATTATGTGGCAGGCACCAGCATGGGCTCCATCATTGGCGGACTCTATGCCATGGGCTACTCGCCTGATGAGCTGGCACAACTGATTGCAGAGATGGATTGGTCGCAATATGTGGGCAACAGCATGGACCGTTCCGCCATGTCGGAAGAAAGCCGACAACGCTCAAGCACCATGGTCGTCAACATACCCTTCAGTTTGGATGGTCTGCTATACAAAACGGAAAACCGCACGCCAGTTAGTTTCCTTCCGAGCGCCTACGTCAACAATACGGCTCTAATCAACTTATTCAACAATCTGTGCGTTGGCTATCAGAAAGAAATGGATTTCAACGACTTGCCTATACCTTTTGCATGCGTAGCCACCGACATCCACACAGGCAAGGAAGTCGTCATCCGTCATGGCAGCGTACCCACCGCCATGCGAGCAAGCATGGCCATCCCTGGTGTTTTCTCCCCTGTTTACATTGACGGGCACATGTTGGTTGACGGCGGGTTGGTGAACAACTTCCCCGTCGACGTGTTGAAAGAGATGGGAGCCGACATCATTATCGGTGTCGAAGTGCCTGACCCTGAAACGGACGATAGCAATGATGAGAACATCTCGCTCCCCGATGTACTCAATAGTTTGATTGATAATGCTGTCAGTTCAAAAAGAAAAGAAAACCGAGAGCTTTGCAACATCTATCTTGCCCCTGACGTCACAGGATATGGCACTTTGAGTTTCTCGCATGAGGCCATCGACACACTCGTCAACAGAGGCTATAAGAAGGCCAAAGAATTCAGGGATCCGTTAATACAAATCAGACTGCATCTCGAATCCGTACAGGGAGCACCCCTAGGCAAGAAACTCCGTGCCTCGAAAGCAAGGAATCTCGCCGACTCGCCACTATATGTCAGCTCAATCATCATCAACCAGAGTGATCAGCAGCAAACCGAATGGCTGCTCAACAAAGGCAAGCTTAGAGTCGGGGAAATGATGTCTGAAAAAGAAATCAACCGCGCTGTTGACGTGTATAGAGGCACGGGGGCCTTCGATGACATCACCTACAACCTCACCGAGAACGAACAGGACACTTTGGACAGCTACACACTCACTATGAACTTCAAGCCCACACAGCCCCATATCATCGGTCTTGGAATACGCTACGACACCGAAGAAGGTGCCGCCATGCTATTCAATATTGGCCTCAACGAAAAGCGGCTGACGGGGTATAAAGTGAGCCTCAACGCGAGACTGAGCTACAACCCGAGGATCAACATCACGGGTGCGTATTCTAGCCTTAACCTCGCCACTTTCAAAGTGGCATACGACTACCGCAGCCAGCACTTTAAGTACAATGGCTTCGACCGTAATGTCTCCAGCATCAACTACGTACAAAACAAAGTCAGTGCATACGTTTCGCAGTTTCATCTGCTCAACATCAACAGTGCCATAGGCATCGCTTATCGTGCCACATCTTTTGACGATGCCGGCTTGCTAAGCTATACCAACGACACCATCCATTCCGACTTGTCTTCCATTTCCCATTTTGGCACCAACCATCTGCTCAGTCCATTCGTCAAAATCAGCTACGACAACCTTGACAATCCCTATTTTGCCCGTCATGGCGTTAAGACTGCACTCACCGGTAACATCAACTTCGACCTGACCGGAAGCTCCAACACCACTCAAGATGTAGGATATTCATTGCAGGGATACATCACTCCCCGCAATGGTAAATTCACCATCATCCCCCAATTATACAGCCGCTTCATCTTCGGCGAACCTGCTTACGCCAACCTATGGAACGTCGTCGGTGGTGAGATTGCTGAGCGACACTCCGATTTCCAGATGCCTTTCATCGGCATCGCACACGTGAAGGAAGCACCTGATTTCACGTCTATTGCCCGTCTGGACCTTAGATACAACATCTTCGGGAAGCATTTTCTGACAGCCACCTACAACTTCCTTTACGGCTTTTATCCTTTCGGGACGAATCGCGCACATAACAGCACGATGCACTATTCCGGTATAGGCATAAAGTATGCCTACGACAGCTTCCTTGGCCCCATCTCCTTCACCGTACAGTGGTCGAATGGGACGAAGCAAGTCTCAAGCTACCTCTCAATAGGATACAACTTCTGACCTCTAAAAAACGAGCAATCCCGACGAGTCTTACTCATCGGGATTGCTGTACACTGACAAGAAAAAGCCAATAATCAGCCTACAAGTCTCTTGTTATTCTCAATTAGCCGTTCCAACTGTTCAAGACATTTCTTGTCCAAGCGAATCTCCGGAAGAAAATGCTCAAAATTGCTCAAGCCATGCATGTCAGAGCCAACATAGTCATACATGCCTTCCTTAAGCAAATAGCGTGCCTTGGCCACTGCATTGCTGCCATACGTCCCAGCCAATGACAAAAGATTCAGCTGATACTGATAATCCTTGTCTTTCCACCGGAAATAAATCTCCCTGTTGGCATACTCATACCGCTCAGGATGGGCAATAACAGGTTGGTATTCTGCACACATGATTTCATAAATCATCTCGGTGATGCCATGCTCATACATCATGTATGAGGTCTCACACAATACATGGTTCCCACCTTTGTCCAAGGTCAGAAAGCCCTCCTTGAAATGATCCAAGAAGCATGCATCCAACATATACTCGGCGGCAAGATGAAGCTCTATTCCACATACTTGTGCAGCTTCTGCCTTATAGGCCTCAAATTTGGCCATGATGGCTTCCCTGTGGTTGTCAGGATAGTCCTTCATGAAATGAGGAGTGAACACCATTTTCTTGACACCACGCTGTTCGAGTTTCTTCAATGCATGAAGCGATTTCTCCACGGTGGGGAAACCATCGTCGACTCCAGGCAAAAGATGACAATGGACATCACATGCCCCACGAAAGAAGTCTTCCGGCAAACTGTGTCTTCCTAATCCAAACATAAATCAATTATTCTTTACCGTCGTCAGAAAAGTTGTGATGACTATGAGAATGAGAATGATGATGGTGGTGATGCTTCTTGTGGAAAATACGCTGATACCACTTCTTCTTCTTTTTCTTTTCATCTTCGTTGCCGTAGCCGTAACCATAGCCGTAACCATAGCCATAACCATATCCGTAACCATAGCCATAACCATAGCCATAACCATAGCCATAATAGCCATAACCACGACGCGTCTTGCTGACACCGTTAAGCACAACACAAAGATTCGGGAATTTGCCGTCCTTATAGAATTTATCGACATCAAAGAGCAAGCGCTTATCGGTCTTGCCAGCGCGAAGCACCATGATGGTAGTGTCGGCCACACGTTTCACGATATCGGCATCGGCAACCATACCAACAGGCACATTGTCGAGGAAGACATATTCGTATCGTTTGCGGAGTTCAGCGACAAGGTCTTCCAAACGAGTACTCATTAACAACTCAGCAGGATTGGGCGGAACAGGACCTGAGAAAACGATGTCAAGCCCACTTGACGAAGCATCGGCGTGGATGATGTCGTCAATGGAATCCGTCTTACCCGACAGATAATTGGACACGCCAGCCCTGGTATTAACGCCAAATACTTTAAACAAGGTACCTTTACGAATATCCAAGTCTACGATAACAGTCTTTCTCTTGGCCAAGGCGAAACTCGTTGCCAAATTGGTGGACACAAAGGTCTTACCCGATGACACCATAAAGGAAGTGAACATGATGACATGGCCGCCATTCTTCCGGTCCTTCATATATTCAAGACTAGATCGTATCAAACGGAATGCCTCTGAAAGCGAATCTCGCCCGTTCTCCCTAACCATGATAGCATGACCTTGAACCGAACTATCATACGTAATATCGCCCAAGAATGGAACATTGGAGGTCTTTTGCACATCAATTCTATCGTGAATGGTAGTATCAAGCAGGTTCTTCAAAAGCAGGACGACAATCGGCACCGCAAGGCCAATCAGCACACCAATCAAAGTGGATCTCGCCTCATTAGGCGATACAGGCGTGTTGTTAGGGTACGCGTAATCGATCACTTTGCCCGTAGCTTCCAGTTGGGGACTAGTCATCAATAGTTCTTCGCGCTTGGTCAACAGTTGGAGATAAAGCTTCTCCTTAATGCCTTGCATACGCTCAACCGAACCGAGTTCCAGTTGCGCAACGGGAACGTTTTGGATTTGCGAATTGGCAATGCTACGATCACGATTGGCCGCCTCGATGCGGTCTTCCAAAGTACGAAGATTGGTCTCAAGAACGCCGATGATACTCGCGTGAAGGGTTACCTGCTCTTCCATCAAACCTTGCGCGACAGGGTTATTGATTGTACCATCAGCCTTGTATTTCTCAATCTTCACCAAGTTATCATTGAACTTGTTAATCATGGCAGAAGCCTCGTTCGAAACACTAACAGCGCCAATAGGAATCAATTGGTCCGCATTGATTCTGGCAAAATTGAGCAGATAGCGCACCATGTCGGCTTGTTGGTCAAGTTTTTTGGCTTCTTCCGACAAAGCAGTACTTGCCGCAACATAAGCTTGCCCATAGCTCTTCGTATCGATGATATTGTGGCTGCGCTTAAAGTCGACTGACACCTGCTCATAGTCCTTGATGTCCTGCATCAGGTAGTCTATACGGTTGTTGATAAACTCCTCCGTATAGTCAAGCACACGTTGCTGGTCGGCGATAGACTCTTTGTTATAGACATCCATGAGGGCATTGAGCACATCGGCGGCACGTAAGGGTGAAGTATCATTCACCGAGAGTCGCAGAATGGCGTTTTTCTCATTGTCTCTTATCACGCTGACGCGCCTACGATAGAAAGATGCAACCATAGAAACAGGACGACGCTTCACCGTTATGGAGATGTTGTGGAAATCATTGTAACGCCAGGTAGGCTTCACCACAAACTTTCCAATCGGCGAAATCACCGTATCATTCAAGCGGACCTTCATCGCCGGAATGCTCCCACCAAAGTCATCAAGGATGACATGGTTTTGATCCACCGGCTTTACACTAAACGAGGCCTTGACTTCATCATCCAACCCAAGAAAGTCCACCTCAACCGGCGACTCTTTATAAAGGTCTTTGTTTCTTTTCGAGACTTTCGTACTATAAGAATAGGCAACATTCAAGTTCAGTAAACGCACCATGCTCTCCATATTCGACTGCGACTTCAAAATCATGATCTCATTGTTGACCGTACTGATGATGGGGCCACTGGAAAGGGCATTCAAGGCAGCTGAACCACGCATAGACTCAGAGCCACTACTCATGGAAGTCTTAATCAGCAACGAGGCGTAACTGGAATAAATCCTATCCTCTTTCCTAACCTTATAATAGGCAATAAGGCCGCCAACCAAAGCGCAGAGGAGAAACCAATGCAAGTTGCGCAACACAAGAAAGACCACATCCTTGAACTTGAAGCCGCTGTTGGCACTCTCATCAAAAAACGTACTGATGTCGTCGGGCCTTTTGTTCGCGTTGTTGATTGCGTTATTGACTACGTTATTGTTTTCGTTTGACATGGATATCAAGGTTTACGTTGAACGAATCTGTATTATTCTTTGAAGAGACTAGAAACCATTGTATAGATGGCAAGAACCGAGACTAGCGATGAGACGAGACCTAGGACGGTGTTCAAATTGCCGCTGAAGAACTTGTAGGGACGTTCCTCTGTAAAAATGATGTCGTTTTGCTGGAGCACAAAAAACTCGTCATTGAAAATGTCGGTAGAACGCGGGTCGAGATAATGGATCACCCGTTTGCCATTTACCTCCCGCATCACACCGATACGATCGCGACGCGTGTACCAATCCAATCCTCCAGCCATGGCCAAAGCCTCTAAGAAGGTGCAGCGCTCATTAGTGACATTGATGACCTTGCCCCCCGCACTACTCAGCATAAAAATCTTAAAGTTGAGGAAACGCGCCACAATCAACGGATCTTTCAGTTGACCATTGCTGATCAGTTGCGCGGCAATGGTGTCTTGCAACTGAAGTCGGGTCAAACCTGCCACATGAAGTTTGCCCAGAACAGGAAAGTCAATATTCCCATCGGCATCAACAAGATAACCTGCCATATTATTGTTCCCATTCCCATAACTGCCGATTTGGCCCATAGAATGCACCGCATTGAAAGGCTTGACCAGTTCGTCTTCTTTTCCTGTATTGCTTAACACTAAAATTCTCAACTCATCGAAAGGCGCCACTGTAGCCTCCAACGACTCATTGATGGGCATGCCATACTTGGGCATGTCCTGCAAATAACGCACATGCTTAGGCGTAACACAAGATGAGGCACCCACCGCCAATAATACTAAAAGAAAAAAGAAGGTTATTCTATTTGTTTTCATAAGCATATAGTTTATCCCTAGATTATTTTGCAAAAATACACATTTTTTTCAGACAAACAGGTGTAAAGCCTAGCAATTCCACAAAAAAAAATCATTTCCTCTTCACCATCATGCCTTTCACGATGTTTTTAGCCGACTGCATAGTGGCTTCTTTGAGCCAGGCACCACACCGGTTCGTCCATCTTTGGGGATGGGTGGTAATCATGATTTTTTGCGGCAAAGACTGTTTCGTTATAGCATCCAGCACATCGTCGGTGGAATGATAAACCCAACCTTGCCGAATCCATTCATCTTGATATACAGGTATCTTGTCGCGAAGACTCACATTGAAACCGTCCCATCGGCGACCTGTATCCGTCAGATAAAAAACCTTTGAAAAGTCCACATCAAAATAAGGTTCGCCTATAATACCGAAGTCATGATAATTGTATTGCTTCCACAAATCACGACCGTCGAACTTGCTGCGTGGCGCGCCATGCATGCAAATGGTCCTAACAGGATAGAACTGCCGAAAATACACCAATTGCTTCTTGAAATGGTCCATGGCTTTTTCTTTATCGCCTCCACAAAGGGCCATATCTTCGTAATGATACCCTATTTCATGTCCCAACTTGACAATGGCTTTGATGATTTCCGGCTTGTTGCTTTGCTTGACCACACGGAAATAGTAGGATGCCTTGATCCCAAGAGTATGCTCAATTTGGGCAGTAGCCAGCGAATTTTCGGCCTTCAAATCCACATCATGACGAAGGATGACAAAGGTCTCTGCTTCCAACTCCGTCTTATGCGAGTAATACTGTTCAAAGGTAACAAAACGATAGTGGTTGTCGAGCAACTCCTGAAGCAGTTCTGTGTATTTCTTCAGTGTAAAGTCCATAACTTACAAACCAACTAAAACGTCCACAATCCTTTCTGCAGCACGTCCATCCCAAAGTGGAGGGATGCCACCTTGCTTCCATTGTCCAGCGAACAGCTTGTCCAAAGCCGGCTTGATGTTGTCGGGATTCGTGCCAATCAACTCATTGGCGCCAATGGTACATGTCTCAGGTCGTTCCGTGTTGTCGCGCAAGGTAATGCAAGGCACGCCCATCACCGTCGTTTCCTCGGTAATACCACCACTGTCGGTAACAACCGCCTTGGCGCGTTCCACCAAGTAGTTGAACTCCAAGTATCCCATAGGCTCCACAATATGAAGGTTATCGGCCTGGATGCCCAACTCATGGAAAATCTTTGCAGTACGTGGATGGATTGGAAACACGATAGGCATGCCATGCAAATTGGTTACGATCTCATTCATAAGCCGTTTCAACTTTTCCGCTTCATCCACATTGGCGGGATGCGCCATCAAATCCTTCTCAAAAGCCACCATGATGGCGGCCTTTTGCTCTGCCTGCGAGCCTCCCCCACAACCCAAATTGACATCTGGCTTAGGGATATTCAACTCCTCAAAAAAAAGTCTCGCTCATTTGATGGTCATAGTACTGACCAGTATGCACAAGACGATAATGGATGTCTTTTCCTCCCTTTTCAGCCTTTAGAATAGCACGGATAAGGGGAGCAATCTTCAAAAATTGGGGCGCACGCCCGCAATAAGGGTAATATGACGCATCGTTAAATCTTAGTTTTAATAACCGACCTCATCTCTTCTAGAATACGTTCAGCAGTTTTTACTTCCAGACCCGCTTTTCCCGCAAGTGCCAACAAATCAGAATCTTTCGGTGCAATACTATCATTGATTGAAGTAGTATGATAGCCGCCAAAACCATCGCTAGGCAGCAAATCGTATGCGGACGAAAGCTGCCATGTTCCATTATCATAGATAAACGAGAGGTTTTTGGCGTGATCATCTTTATTGCCAATAAGATAATTAAAGCACATTAGTCGGAACACCCGCCACAATTCCTCCACATCATGGGAAAGCGCCATAGAAACTTGAAATACCTGCCAGTAATCCAGACAGGGGGTCCGGTAGTCGGCACGAAGAAGACCTGCCATGCTAATCACATGCGTTTTTTCGCCTTCTTTGCGGTCAAAGCGCCGAGTTCCAAAATATTTCCCTTCAAACAAGCGCACCTCCGGCATTTCAACGCCGCATTCTTGGGCGAGCAAGGCATACTCGTATTCAGTTTTTCCTATCGTTTCAGGATCGCTCTTCGCTGGAAATTTCACCAGCCATTCTTGACCATCTTCCTTGACAAAGATCTTCGGCCTTGCTCCTCCTGGCGAGCCTCCTCTTTGGTACAATTCCACAATGTTCTTGCCATAATAGCTTTTTTCCTCCAACAACGCCGATGCTTCCTTGGCCAACTTTTCGATATCTGCCTCTTGAGATGACGGCATAACACTTCTATCGGGAACAAATTCCAACGCTCCTCGACCCGTGTTACCAACTATAGCAAGACGGTCGAGCAAATTCAACGAGGCTGGTTTCGTCCCAATGGATTGAAGGTACTTGTCAAGAATCAGCAGGCCCCATCCGTCGGGGAGCGAATCGTCAAACACGCCGAAACCTCCTTCAAAAGGATGTTGTTTTGCGACAAATACCCCTTTTTGCAAAGGAAGTTCAAAAGGCGAAATGGAGAAACCGTTACTCAGAAAGTCGCCTGTGTATTCAAACGTGCAAAGATGGTCGTTGGTCATTGCAAGCCAACCCACTTTTTGCCCATGAAGCCAAACCTCCAGACGCCTTAGATTATCCATGGTGTCTAGCCCTTTCACGTTTCTTCCCTTCGTTCAAAACATCCTCCGTTGACAAGTAGCGGCGTTGACCGAACAAAGCCTCAAAGTCGTCCAAGGCATCAAGTGCCATCGCTACTTGAAGCAACTTAGAGAAAGCAATGACACCAGTCCTCTCAAACTTCCGATAGGTTGGCAAAGGAATTCCTGCTTTTTGAGCCAACTCGGCTTGCGTCAGATTCAATTCCAGCCGGCGTTCTCGCACACGACTGCGAACCGAGAGCAAAACCTCTCCGGGGGACTTTTTATCAATTGATATTATAGTGTTGTTTATTATCAAAATACATCAATTAAAAACATTATTGTATCATTAAACTTTTGCAAAGATACAAACTCTCTCCGACTCACAATCACAAAACAGCATATTTATTTAAACCTGTATTGAAACTCAGGATTCTCCTTCATGATCTTGCCGCTCTCCGGATAATTCTCAACAAACCATACCAAAAAGCTAGTATAGTCAATCTTCTCAGAAAACAAACGACGCCGCCGTCGCTGCCACTCCTCTTTCAGGTCGGGCATGCCAAGCAATTCTTCTATTTTGGAAAAGAAAGCCTCTTGTTGTTCTGGTAAAAACGAATAGCACAAACCATATCGTTGCTCCAATTCATTAGGCACAGACAAACGTCCTGCAAAACTATTGCATTTGACTGCAGGAGTACCCAGCACAGCGGCTTCAGATATCATCGTTTGGCTGTCGCCGACAAACATCGTGGCATAAAACATCAACGAATGTGCCTTGTCAGGTGATACTGATAGTTGGTATGGCTTAAATTCATCATCAATGTTCCGTTCGGTGGTGATGAAAACCTTCCCATAGGCTGACAAACGTTCCACAAGCAGACGCTTGTTTTCGATGGACAAGCCCTCTGCACCAATGTCATGATGTGCTTTAAAGGCGTTGAACCTTAATATGAAATAAGGTTCTCCTCCCTCAATGCCTGCATCACACAATACGCTCGGGTCGGGGTCAAAATGGTTAGGATGGAGATATGCCAACTCATGATAGGAATCTACATAGACGGTTTTGGATGACTTTCGCCTAATGACAGAAGGTGTCAGTATGGTGTCGGCGAAAGGATGCCCGAACTTGACGAACAAAGGCTCCGCTTCATCGTCATCGTCATCCAAGATGATGCTTTTCATTCTGCACAACCTGCTAACATGAGCAATATTGATAGAGGAACCCACACCTAAATCAATGTGTTTTTTTCGGACTAGTTTCAACAACCTGCGGTCATAAACCAATTGATCCACCCCCTTTTTCATAAGGGCATCGTCTTTCTTTCCGATGTTAATATAAGGAATGCCATAAAGATCCAACAACCTCATTGCAGATGGGATCTCCTTCACCACCACTTGGACATCGTGTCCCCTCTCGGAAAGCAAAAAATACACATTGCGAAGCAAATGCACATGCGCCGGATGGTTAATATCAATCAGGATGTTCATAGTTTCTTCATTAGTTTTACCCCCATTTTGCCAACACCAAAAAGCAAACGGTTGCAGACATGGATATACCGCCCGAATTCGACCAATTCCCCGCCAAACTTCAACTTGAAATCGCGCACGCCGTAGCCTCCGTCATCGGGTCTTCCCGCCCCCATCATGTCAAATCGTGGGAAGCCATGGTCTGAGGCAAATTGAAGGCCTGCAAAAGTAGCCAACTCTGATGGAAAAATGTTTTTATTCACACCATCCAGACCGCATGCATACATCTCATACAATGCCTTGCCGTTAAGGCCAACACAAACCGTGCCTCCCACTATTTTTCCACCATATTCTACCAAAAGAAACATTGATGATGGAAGGTCATACAGTTTTTCAAAAAACTCCAAAGGGAACAAAGGTGTCTTCACCTTGTTCCTATATAAATTGCTCAAAATTGCATAGTACTCTTTGACTTGTTCCATCGTAGGCCGGACCACGACAGTCGCTCCATCGCGCAGCGACACTCGTATATCGCGTTTTCGGCTCTTCCCCAAGTTGACGTTGACCACGTCCGCAGAGGAAGTGTCGACCCAAATGTCATAGTGGGGTTCATAGGCAAAACCGCATTGTTCAAAAGCAAGCCTCCATCGGCCATAATTATTAAAATTACGCGACTCAATGTAGATCGCTTTATGCTTCAATTGTTTCTTCAAGGTTTTGAGCAACAGGACCAATTCTTCATCAGATATTTCATCTGCCAGCAAGGGCCCTCCTAAAATGATGGCTCTTCGAGAAAAGAATCGTTTAAGCCTTCCTCCATCTTTTTGGATATATCCGACCACGACACCCTTCAACGCTCCTTCATCCTCAACCCCAAAGGCAAATGCCTCAAGAAACGAAAGTCCTCCAAAGAAGTCATAGGCTTCTCGGGTCTGGAACCAAGATGTCACAGATGAGGCTTTTGCCAAAGCGTCCCATACCCTACTATTGACTTCCTCTACCGCAATTACTTTTGGCATACAGACTTATAGATTTCCAATAGTTTTTGCGCCACCATTCTGTTATCCAACCCATCCGCAGCCAGTCTTTCTCGTCCCCGGGTCTTGCCAACGAAAGCGAAAGCCTTTCGAAGCAGAGTTGACAATTCCTCTGAATCTCGCGTTTCGGCTACGAAACAGCCTTCAACGCCCTCGGTTCGTTCCCGCACGTCACCCACATCCACACTCACAATCGGACAGCCACAGGCCAAAGCTTCTTTGATGACTTGAGGAGAACCTTCTGTCAACGAAGTCATTAGAAGGACATCGGCAGCACACATGAGAAGCGTCACCTCCTCCCGAGAATAGCCTTTCATCTCTATCAGTTCCGTATTGTCATCACGTAACTTCGCAATGGTTTGTTGCGCCAATGAAGCGTTTTTTACCTCATTATCAAACGCTCCGGCAAAGAGAACATATCTCTTGTTAGCCAACAAATGCATTTGTTCTCTCGCAGTTGCTTTTTTCGTCAGCTGAAGATCCGCGAAGTCAATGCCACAAGGCACAAGTGTGTATTTCTTTTGAGGTGATGCTATTTCCAAAGTCTTTTTTGAAACAAAAACATTCCACGCCGACAAGCGCATGGCTATTTTGGAAAAACGCCGTACCCGAGGATCGTTGATGTCGGAACCATGATAAGTCACCACCACAGGCACTTTTCGCTGCAGGTTAGCTAGCACTCCCGACAAACCATAGTGGGCATGCACAATATCAGATTGGAACGAAACAATTCTTTGTTTCAAGAGGGTGCGGTTTTTCAAATAGCCTCTCAATCCTTTTCCTTCCAAACCAAAGAAACCAATCTCGCATCCCAATGCCTTAAGTGCTTCGGCTTGCTCGACAATGAAAGGGGCATAACTACCTTTGTTGAACGATGCGACAATAAGGACCCTCATACAGTATAACCTCTACCAGCAAGTTTCACCCAGGCCCAAACAACGTTTGCCATGGTAATACCTATCAGCCAAATCACGTACCATCGCTTGTGCTTGTTGGTCAGTTGGGTGACACCATAAGCTGCAAACATCAATTCCAACGCCAAAATAGGGAAGTGGAAACGCTCAGAGTGGGCAAAATTACTAAACACCAACACCACCAAATAGCCCACCAACACAGCGATAGGAAGCACATGCTTTCGCCAATCCCCTCTCATCAGCAGCAAGAAAAGAGCAAGAATGGTAAGTCCCGACATAATGTTTTTAATGAAATTGGCCCCATTCATCATCAACAGATTCTCCTGGCCAGGTGTAGCCACCATGGATGAAAAAGGTATGGTAAAAATCAAGGGGGCGAAAACCGTCGCAGAGGCATATTTTGCGAATGAATTTGTTTCCGCTCGCCATTCATATCCAGTAGCCTGGCTCTCTGTCCTAGCCGTCCACAACTCTTGGGTCTCCTCAATCATTTCCGCGCCTACGGTCAGGAACATCCATATCACAAACACCGCACTATAGAGTACTTTTTTCCATGCCTGCAACTGCTTCCCCGAACTCAAAATCAAAGCACCAGACAAAGCCGCCATCATCACCGCAGCCAGTGCCGTTCTAAATGTAAACATGGCTAAAATCACAATGCCTGGAAGGATAATGTTACTCAAAGTAATCTTGGGAGAATGAAGTGCAGCATCAGCTCGTTCTGTGAAAAGTATGAGAAGAAAGGTCATTTCTGTCTCTTTCAGCGTCACACTGCAATAATACCACATGTTGGGCATAAGCATACAAAAAATGGCAGCCATACGACCCGTGGATTCACCAAAATTGCGTTTGGCCAGACGATAGACCAACACGCAAGAAAAAGCATCAATAAAACACTTGAAAATACGAGGAGGCAGCACATGAGTACCCATCAACAGGCCTTCAAACGAAAGCCACCAGCAATACCCACGGTCGGAAAAAATCGCATATTCTCGCAATAATCTCACCGTTTCTTGGAAACCATACTCTCGCCAAAGACGTCCCATATCCCAATAGAAT
Organism: uncultured Bacteroidia bacterium; assembly: GCA_902794155.1. Classification (GTDB taxonomy): domain Bacteria; phylum Bacteroidota; class Bacteroidia; order Bacteroidales; family F082; genus Limimorpha. The sequence continues at coordinate 135,417 of CADBGN010000001.1, read as the reverse complement.
GTTTCATCACCTGTGCCGTATTTAAACGGCCTCCCCGTTGCAGAAATGAAATAAAAATAGATAAAAATCACGCAAATGACCCGTATAACCAAAGCTATTGTAAACAATCTATTAGTAAAAGTCCGCTCACTATACTTTTGCCAATCCCTAGTAAGTTTTGTGGCATAAGTAAAAAAGATGAAAATCGGAATAAGACCAAACAACATGAATTGGAAAGGCATGGCATAACTCATAAAAAATGCGCTGACCAACGCCAAGGTGACCACATAGCAAATAATAGCACGCGTCGAGAAGTATTGTGGAAAATAAGTTAACATCTAAATCACTTTTTTGACTGCAATAGCAGGTATTTATTTTATTAATCAAATAATCTACGTTTCAACTTGATTAGTCGCGTCACATTTCTCTGACCTATGACACTCCATAGCCAGCCTTTTCGTCCATTATCATTCCATGTACCCATGAAATGATGGTCACAATAGGTGTTCTCTGTCAGGAAAAACTCACCAGTAGTTTGTCGAGGACAAAAATACTCTGAAGGAAACACATGCAAATCTTTATATACACCATATTTCCCAGTTTGAACAAAACCATTGTTTCTCATAATTCTAGAAATACGAAGCGTATTTGTCGTCATATCATAAGAGCCGTCTTCTTTTATAAAATGTGCATCTTTGTATGAATCCAACTGTTCTTTAACCCATTCACCTTTTGGAACACTAGCCATTAAACCAGTAACTGGCGGTTGTGTCTTACTTCCTTCATAGCCAGTAAAAGCAGATAAATGTAACAAATCATCCAACGGCTTCAAAATCTCAACATCGGTATCCATATATATACCGCCCTCCGAATACAATGCCCACAAACGAACATAATCCGTCACAAAGGCGAACTTCCGTGCTTCGTATGCTTCCTTTGTATAAGACACTGCATTTACGTCAAAATTCTCCTCATTCCATAATTTGTACTTATACTCCGGCATGAACTTATGCCAAGAATCGATACACTTAGTAGCCAACTCAGGCATTGCACCTTGGCCAAACCAACAATAGTGTATTACTCGAGGTATCATATTCTCATCAAATAGTTCACAATACGTTTGCATGCTTTCCCATCACCGTACGGATTAACCGCCTTACTCATTTTTTCATAATGTCCATAATCTTCCAACAACTTCGACACGCTTTTTTCTATCTTATCCTCATTAGCTCCTACCAACAACACCGTTCCCGCCTCGACAGCTTCTGGTCGTTCCGTCGTGTTACGCATTACCAAGACAGGCTTACCTAGCCCGGGAGCTTCTTCCTGCACCCCTCCACTATCAGTAAGCACCAAATATGATTTTTCCATCAAAAACACAAATTGAAGGTATTGCAGTGGTTCGATCAAGAACACATTAGGTGTACTATAACCAATAATCTCCAAAACCGGTTTTCTAACATTAGGATTCAAATGCATAGGATAGACGAAGTCCACATTGGGATACTTTTCTGCCAAACCTTTTATAGCGTGACAGATATTCAAAAAACCATCACCAAAATTCTCTCTACGATGTCCTGTGATTAGAACCATTCGTCTATCAATCAACCTATTGGTATCATACCCCAACAACTCGATTTCTTTTTGCAAGCTATCCTGCAAGCTAGTATCAGAGGCTATCTTATCCACTACCCAATGGAGTGCATCTATCACCGTGTTTCCTGTAACAACAATAGTGTTTTCCGAAACATTTTCTTTCAGCAAATTCCGTTTCGAACACTTGGTAGGTGCAAAATTATAGATGGCAATACGTCCAGTAATAGAGCGATTCATCTCCTCTGGCCAGGGACTATAGATGTTGCCTGTACGCAATCCAGCCTCAACATGGGCAACAGGTATTTGCTGATAAAAAGCAGCCAATGCCGATGCCATAGAAGTAGTCGTATCACCATGAACAAAAACAATATCTGGACTCGCCTTTTTCAACACATCACGCATTCCCAACAAAACCTTGCTGGTAACATCATACAAATCCTGGTTTGGCTGCATTATGTTTAAGTCATAATCTGGAACTATTTGAAAAAGATCCAGCACTTGATCCAACATCTCCCTATGTTGTCCTGTCACACAAACCAAGGTTTCAAAACAATCATCGTGCTGCTTGAATTCATCAACCAAAGGAGCCATTTTGATAGCTTCTGGCCGAGTTCCAAAAACGAGTAAAACTCTTTTTATTTGTCTATTCATAAAACAATAATCAAACAAGCCAAAGCCTTTTCTTTATTCTTGAAGCAAACCCCAACAACCATTGTCTAAGCTTCAAAAACCACAAAGGTTTGGAATACAAACGTTTCGTAATTACTGGTTGTCTTCCCCAATCCACTTTATCCAATTCCTCCTTTGCCGCCTCATGATAATCTCTGGAAAGATAGTATGGGAGCAAATCGTAAGTACGCAAATTATCAATCAACCGCTTGTAATCTGGATTAGTTTTCTCCTCTTCCGAAAGAAAGCCCAAATTCCAAAGCATGTGATGCTCGGGACGGTGCAACCGACCCACGCCCCTATTCACCACATCTACATCTTGGTTGTAATTAGACAAAGGTTTGTTCAAAAAAGCTACCTTATATTTCAAAGCGACACGAATCCACAGCAAAAAGTCTTCGCCTAATTTGATTCCTTCAGGGAAGCCACCCATTTCATCAAACACCCTTCGAGGCATACAAACTGCACCTGTCCAAAGGGGCATAGCTAAAGTCTTGGCATACACTTGACAATAGTTGATATAGCCTTTCTCGAAGCCTTTCTCTACACCAACATCAGCCACCCGCGTCTTTCGCTTGGTCTCATTCACGATGGTGTAATTGGCACCAAAAATGCCTGCATCAGGAAACTCGTCAATCATTTTTGATATTTCCTCTAGAAAGGTTGGTTCCCACCAATCATCGGCATCCAAGAAACAGAGATATTCTCCTTGCGACAACGACACGGCATTGTTGCGAGCCAGGCTAACGCCTCCATTGTTCTGACGATAAATGTGGCATTGTGGCATACCTTCTATGGCTTTCAACGCCAACGCAAAGGAATCGTCCTTACTGCCATCATCCATAATCACCAGTTCATAGTCGGCGTAAGTTTGCGCCAACACACTGCCTATGGCCTTGGCCACGTAAGGAGCTTTGTTGTAAAGTGAGATGATGACTGAAAACTTCATACGTATTGTGAAATATGGTTCCTCTTACTTTTTGCCTTTTCCAACTTAAACAAACAACGCTCCAGAAACCACACCATCTTGTATGCCCAAGGATGCCGTTGCAACCTTTTCATTTGCTCTAACGGGAAAGCAAATCGTTCGTAATCGGCCAAGACTGCCTTCGGGAACAATTGATCCAATACATATTTACGCTCAGTCTTGTCTAGTTCTTTATTTGTCTCACTAATGCCTGTCATGTCGAACAAAGAGACATCAACGTTGACGTATTGAGGTTTTTCTTCGCCGAGGATAATGGCTTGCAAATACCATTTCCAATCGGAGACAATCTTAAGGCTTTCATCATAATAGCCGTATTTCTCAAACAAGTCACCTCGGATATAAGCAGGATCATGATTCAAAGTTCCTGTAAACATGCCCAGCATGGTGATTTCCTGCCCGGCAAAACATTTGTCCACCTTTCTTTTCCCATCGGGGAAGCATTTCACCATATTGCCATAGAGGATTGTGGGGCTGCCTTTCTCTTCAAGGGATTTCAACATTATCTCCGTCACGTCAGGTGCAACGAGGCAGTCGCCCGAGTTGAGGATTTGAATATACTCTCCCGTAGCCATGTGAATGCCCTTGTTCATGGCATTGTAGATGCCCGAATCAGGTTCCGAGACCCATTTTAAGTGCTCAAATACAGGCGCCAATTGCTTTATCACCTCCACACTCCCATCCGTTGAAGCACCGTCAACGACGAAGTACTCAAACTCCTTGAAGGTTTGAGTTGAAACGCTTCGCATGGTCTTTTCAAGACCGGCGGCATTATTACGGTTAATTGTGATAATGGAGAGTTTCATAATCAAAGCAAATTGGCCAAATTGCCGGTAAAGAACTGCTCAAGCGGCATGGACTCGCCGCCAACGACCAAGGAATACCGAGGATGATACATATTGCGGAAGGTACTCAAGCCTGTGTTGTTTTGCCGTCGTCCACTTTTCACCTCAATGGCAACCAGACTATCGCCCCGAGCGATCACGAAGTCGACCTCCTCATCACTTTCTCTCCAGTAATACAATTGATATTCCAACTCGTCAGCCTTGTCCAACAAATAACAACCTACCGCTGACTCCACCCATCTTCCCCATAGTGTTGGGTGGGTATAGGCTTTCTCAAAGGTCATGCCATCACTCATCACCGTGAGCAAGGCATTATTGAACACCTGCAACTTGGGAATAGAGCGGTACTTTCTTGACTTATCCACCGCATATTTCTGCAAACCGATAAGCAACTTGCTTTCGCCAAGCACTTCTAAATAGTTGACCAAAGTGGTGGCATTGCCAGCGTCTTGCAACTGACCTAACATTTTATTATAGGACAGTTGTTCCGCCGAATAGGCACAACCAAGACGGAAAAGCTGGTGCATTAGTGCAGGTTTGTAAATATAAGTAGTTTGCAGCACATCCTTCTCAATCGCAGGAGCCACAATGGAATCACGCATATATCTCCTCCATCGACTCTCATTGGGCAAATACGCTGCGCTGCCTGGGTAACCGCCATAATAAACATATTGGTTGATGTCGAAACCAAAGGCCTCGTGCATCTCCTGATACGACCAATGGCCCATAGGCATCAATTCAAAGCGCCCCGCGAGTGACTCCGTCAGTCCTTTCTTCAGCAACAACCGGGACGAGCCAAGTAGCACAACCTTCATATTCACATCATTGAACGAGTCGGCATCCCACTCTTTTTTCACCTGTTCGCTCCAGTTGTTGATTTTGTGTATTTCATCGAAAACGATCAGAAACTCCTGACTTTGGCCAAACCGCATCTGCGCCCGAGCATCTTCCCAACGAGTGGCAATCCATGTGTTGTCGTCGGGTGCAACTCCATCGGCATTGAAGAACTTTGACGGAACAGCGATTTCCTTCAGCACCTGCTTCACCATGGTGGTTTTTCCCACCTGCCGAGGACCTACCACAACCTGAATCGTTCTTCTCGGTTCGTTGATATACGAAATCAAAAAATCGTTTTGTTGCCTCCTAATCATAACTCACTTGTTTTTAGGCTGCAAAGGTATAAAAAATCTCCGATTCTTATCGAAAAAATCTTCAAAAGTTCATTAAAAAATCTGCGATTCTTTCTGAAAAAATCTTCAAATCTTTGAGAATAAATCTGCGATTTTAGTACAAAACGCGTCAAAAATAGGTATTATTGCGGTTGATGACAACGAAAAAAAATGCATCTTTTTACCCAATGTTCAAAACTTTAGCAATTAGAACAACATCAAATAAAACAAAACTCATTCTCCGGTACAACAATCCAAATCGCTTGTCGTTTGAGTTTCAGCACTTTTGAAAACAAGTTCTTCTTCATAAGGAAATTAATATATGTAACCAAAGGTTGGGTAATGTGATTTCTCTTCCACAAGGACCTTTTCCTGAACTTGTTCCAAACCGCATAATACGGGGAACCGTAGTATCTATAATCCCATGGTTTGATTTCTCCAACATAATGAACAATCGTAACCACCTTGTTTTCTGACAAGAGCGTACTTTGAAACGCTTCCGAATAGATTCTCCAATACCCCTTAGAAAAAAAAGCAACCTGAAAATTATATCTCTCAGGCACTAATTGCATTTTGTCATGAAGTACACCATTCACCACATCCTGATCCATCAACAACAATTCGGCTTCATTCTTACGAATGTATTCAAAAAAGCGGTCACTCAAAAGATTTTTACGCCAATAGTCCAAATTATAAAGAGCGACCCCTGCATTAAAATAAGTAAAACAAGAAGGGATGCCTAATCTATCTCTGTTTTTCCCCTCATCGCAATCAGTCACACCGGCGATTGCCTTTCCCGTCAAATCCACATTCCACAAGGGTTTTATATCGCCCACAACAGCAATGTCACAATCCAAATACAATACCTTCTTTACTTCTTCGGGCAATAAATCCGCGGCAAGAAGACGGTAATAGGTTGGCTTACTGACCCATGAATGGTTGTCAACATTTTTTTGGTTGTTAATCGGACAATTCTCTAACAATCGATCATCAATTGTCATAATATTGACAATGCATGCATACTTTTGCTCCAGTTTCTTAAACTTTTTTTTATTGATGTCAGAAAGGCAACCGTCAATAAAAACAAAGACATCAAACAAACAATCCCTATTGCTTTCAAACAAAGACGTAAGCATGATTCCGCAATACGGTGCATAGTTATTGTCCGTAGCACAGAGTATATTTATTCTTTCCAAATTACTTTTCATCCAAATGCATCCTTTATTGTTTTAACAAAGCGTCTTTCAGCCACAACATCCTTTTGCAACAATTCCGGCTGATAAGGTTCAAAACTTTTCAATGTGGCGAACAAATCATCAAAAGTATCATACAGATGCACGCCATTCGTTCCCAAAAAACTTCGTCCAGCATCAAAATTCACAAATACCGGGACACCTGCCACCAACATTTCGGGAATGCGCGTCAAAGCACCCGTTGTAGGAGGTTGGTAAATCAACACCGCATCAATCTCTTCAAGGAGTCGGCTCAATTCATCATTCTTCATCGTTCCCAACAAAGAAATACCCTGATTCCGATTGACACTTAATGTTTCGGTCTTAAATCCAGCTACGCATAAATCGAAAAACAGCGACTTGCCCGCCGCATAATCAAGCAACAATTGCATACCTTTCTTCGTAGGAGAATTAGTAACAGAACCAAGGAGCAGGAATCTTTTCCGCGGATTGGTTTTTCTGTCCTCACGACGTTTACGAATGGAGAGCAGTTGCACTTCCGCTTCTGTGGGAGGATAATAGGGAAGGTAAAATGCATTCATCCCCAGAAGTCTCAACAACCAAGTCTCCTCTTTCGAGATAGCAAACAAACAATCACATTGTTGCAAATTGAGGATTTCCTCCCTTAACGCTTCAACGCATTGCTTAGCAACCAGTGATTCTATATTATGTGGCAAACCAATAACTGGATGACCTGTAGCTTTCATTAAATACAGCATATCCCTATCATTGGTGTTTTCCCATAAAAACACGACATTCTGATGCAAATACTTGTCATAAACAATGGGGATTCTTAACGCATAATACTTCACCAATCTTATGCGATTGGACAAAGACCCAACTTTATTCCTCGGATAGTGGTTCCTAACGAACTTAATCGCCCTAAAAGCCCATTGCATCAACTGACGTCTAGTTGGTCCTTTAGGAAGAGTAAACGGATCGTCCACAAAGGAGAAATCCTCTCCGGCCATCAAATTCCTGATTTGGACGCTCCTCTTGCTACCTCCATCACCAAAAGGATTTAACTTGAATTTTGTATTACAGACAACTTGCTTCATTTCGGCAACGACTTAACGCCCCATAACCACAACTGGTAATGGGCATATCTTTTCTTGGGCAACAAATCCCTAACAAATCCATTCTCGAAGAATGCTTTTCTACATTTGTTTCTAAATTCTTTCCGCTCGTCAGAAGTCATAAGAGACAGATAATGCTCATACTGGCTCAATGTATAACGAGCCGTATTAAAATATGAGTCCCGTACATTCATATATTGTTTGGGCACTTTCATGGCCACGTCATAAATCAAACGTGAATCCACAAAACACTTCTCATACAATGTTTTTGGCGATGGTTTCCATTGCTTTCCCGTCAACGACTCAGGATTAGCGCGATATAAATAACAGCTGTCGTGTATTACCATCATACGCTTGGCCGACATCAGAACCTTGAATGAATAGGGCACATCTTCTCCCATATTGATTTCTGGAGAGAATATTTTGTTTTCGTCCAAAAAGGCTCGGCGTATCACCCTTCTCCAAACAACGCACATTCTCGACAACTCGTTTGATTTCAACTGCTCCATATAATCCAGACCCGAAATTACCCCATCCGTTGGTTTGACATTCGGCATTTCTGTGCTTTTTCCCTCCCAGAATCTACTTCTTCCAAAGTCTAACACATCCAACTCATTTTCCTCACAAATCCTCATCAAGTTTCCTAAACAGTTGGTTACAATCTTGTCATCAGAATCAACATTCCAAATGTAGTATCCCTTTGCTGCGGCACGACCCGTATTGCGTGCCGCGCCTAGCTTCTTATTCACCTCATGCTCGACCAAAACAAGGTTGGAATGCTTCTTTTGATATTCCAAAACAATATCACGAGAACGGTCAGGCGATCCATCATTGACGCATATCACCTCATATTCCTCTTCCGGAATATCTTGCTGATACACGCTTTCCAAGCATTCAGCAATGTATTGCTCGACGTTGTAGAACGGAATAATAATGGACAATCTTAACGGCATCTTCTATGCTTTTGGTGAATTCACATCGCTCCAGCGCAACCAATCGCAAGTGATGGACATGCCTCGCTCAACGGAGTAACGGGGCGAGAAGCCGAGCAATTCCTTGTTTTTCGTGATGTCAACTGAGAAATACTGACTATAGATGGCCATCTGAGTGGCAACCATCTCGGGCACTCGTTTTATGACCTGCCGCTGCATCATGCGCAACACTTTTCGGGGTGCACGATAGCGCCAACGGGCCTTGGTCGGATTGGTAGGTTCAACTGCTTCCACCTGACGCCATAAGGCATCGATCTTTTTTTGGAGCGATTTCTTAATCGACTTGCCCTTCTTTCGCATCCAATCATCTTTCAGTGGCACGGATTGGAATTGATCCGGACGCAAGCCCAAAACCGAGAGATAATGGCCATAGAAATCTCGCCATGTGACTTGCTCGCCATCGGTAGCGAGGAAAGCTTGCCCATCAGCCTTGGGGTTGACGCAACATTGCAAGCACAGGTCCACGACATTGCCCACATACACCGCATTGCAGATGCCTTTCCCATCGTCAACCCACATGAAATCGCCCTTTTGCATCTGTTCGGCGACATAGATGGTGTACCACATGGAATACGGCCCCCAAACATAGGTGGGACGAACAACGCTTCCATGCAAGCCATATTCTTTTAGTAATTGCCAGAAACGCTTCTCAGCCTCAAGTTTTCCGTCAGCATAAGTGTCGCCATAGCTAACAAGTGGCGCATCGGCCGTCAGGTCCTCGGGGACTGTTTTGCCATGGACTACAACACTGCTCAACGAAACAACATGTTTGATTCCATTTCGCTTGGCTGCCGTCATCAAGGCCTCTATGGCTTTCACATTGTTCTGGACAAATGCTTCATGTCCCTTTCCCCCTAGAATAGCGCAATGCACAACATAGTCACAATCCCTCATGGCTTCCGTCATGGCTTCTGCATCACAGATGTCGCCTTGCGCATACTCGACATCAAAGCGGCTGACATAAGCCGCCTTACCCCAATTGTGCACCAATACACGCACCTTGGCGTCCTCATGTAGCGCCAATTGCTCGACCAACTGACCGCCAATGAATCCAGTGCCACCCGTCACGAAAACGCGTTTTCCTTCCAAACCGCCAATGGGACGTTTCTCGTATGATTTGGACTTTTTTTGGGCATAGCATCGCTCCAAAAGTTCGATAACGTCGATGCCACCCGACACCGGACACATAATCACTTCCTTCCCTTGTGTAGCCATCATGAAATTGGACAACTGCTCCTTGCCCACATCGAGGGTTGTTTCTGCTGCAATGATTTCTTTACCATCCAACACGAATGCTCTTTTCTCAAAAATCTCCAGTTCGGCCTTATGTCCGTTGCCTTCGATCACAATCGCATTCGACAACTTCCGTGTGCGGCTTAGCTTATAAAACGCTGTGGCCTGACCAAATCTCATGTTGATGGTCAGGTTGCTTTCCAACCCGCCCATGGCGTCGTCCTCATATTGGATCTGGTCAGGTTGACCAAGACACCACAATAGAAAATCCAACGAGTGGATGCCATTGTCATAAAGTGCGCCACCAGGGACCAGTTCCTTGCGGAAGCAATAACCCGAAACGGTTGGCCAATTTGAGGGCATTCCCTCATGAATCGACACCGACACCTGCGCCCCGAAAAAACCGTCCCTGACAAGTTGCTGCACCTTCCTCCGATTGGGGAACAATCGGTAAGTGTGGCACATGCCAATGACTAGATTCTCTGGGGCATCTTTTAGTATCTCTTTGGTTTCTGCTGATGAAGGAGAAAGGGGTTTCTCACAAAGAACGTGTTTATGTGCTGCAATGCAGTCTTTAAGGATGCCATTGCGCACATGGGGAGGCGTGCAAATCACACAAGCGTCCACTTCAGCCAAGGCATCGTGGAAATCACTTACCACATGAATAAGGCCATGCTTCTTCATCAGCTTTTCCGCTTGAGCAGCATTGGGCTCTGCCAAAACGACATTGTCCAAATCAAGCAGCTTCTTTGCTGCTGGGATGTGTGTGGAGTCGGCTATGGCTCCACCACCTATGATTAATAGTTTCATATAAAAGCAACACAATTATTTACACACCAAAATAACACTTATACCATTCAGCAAATTTCCTCAAACCCTCCCTCAAGGATGTCCGAGGGGCAAAGCCAAAGTCGTTTTTCAATCCGCTAACATCGGCAAAAGTGGTCATCACGTCGCCAGCCTGCATGGGCACCAACTCCAAATGGCTATTGATATCGAAGTCAGCAGGCAACACTTCCGCGCGAATCAATTCCTCTGCAAGGATGCCAACAAAATCCAATAACTGCTCCGGATTGGAATTTCCAATATTATACAACGAATGAGGTGCCATCGGGAGTCCGTCCTCGCCAGTCTTCACTTCAGGAGCATGATTCATCACACGAACGATCCCCTCTACTATATCATCAACGTATGTGAAATCCCTCATGCAATTCCCATAGTTGAAGATCTGGATTTTCTCACCTCTCAACAATTTGTCAGTAAAGCTGAAATAAGCCATGTCAGGCCGACCTGCAGGGCCATACACCGTAAAAAACCGAAGCCCCGTAGAAGGTATTCCATACAACTTGGAATAGGCATGAGCCAACAATTCATTCGATTTTTTCGTTGCGGCATACAGCGACATGGGCTCGTCAACCTTATCCTCAACCGAATAGGGCACCTTAGAGTTATTGCCATAAACACTGGAACTAGACGCATACACAAGATGTTTCACGCCATCCTTGCCATCATCGAAGCTATGGCGACAAGCTTCCAGGATATTGTAAAAACCGATGATATTCGATTCGATGTATGCATCGGGATTGATGATAGAATAACGCACCCCAGCCTGCGCTGCCAGATTGACCACCACTTCAAAATGATACTCAGAAAACAGATGGTCCAATAACGGCCTGTCGACAAGGTTACCTTTCACAAATACCCATTTGTTACAGGGATGTTGCTCTGCCGTATGTCTGAGTTGACTTAAACGATATTCTTTCAAGGCGACATCGTAATAGTCGTTCAAACAATCCAGTCCCACTACAACGATTCCATCGTCCTCCGACAAGATTCTTTGGGCCAAAAAGCCTCCTATGAAACCAGCCGCACCTGTTATTAGAATTGATTTCATCTAATTAACTATAAAACAATGGTTATTCTTAACTCCGAGCCAAACGACTCTTACTCCTATTAAAAAGGGTCTTGTGGTCATACCTAACGGCTATCCAAGCCGTCCAAAGATGCATCGCCAAATGAGGAAAAGGGTACTTCAACAGTTTGTCGAACCAATGGGTATAAAAGACTTCCCATCCGCCATGCCAATAAAACATCCTTACATATCTATCTCTCATTTTTTCCCATAGGCTTTTCACCAGCACTCGTTTATGAGGTTGGTGATTCCCGCAATCAAAGTGACCCGCATTGTACCACGCATTCTCATTTTCTGCTAGAAAAAACGATTTCTTTACGCCTGGAGTCTTCCATATCGCATACATCAGCGAGAACTGGTCTCTTTTGACTTTCCGTTTTTCGATAGTCCACCACCAGATGTCATCGATTTTTCCAACGGTTTGCGAATGCAGGCGAAAAATGATGTTGTTTTCGAATAGCCCTTCATGGTCAGGGAAACCCTCAGACCTCAAAAACCGGTACCAATCCAATACTTCATAATCATGCACCCAACCCAAACCAATGATGGCATTCATCTCGTCGTACACACAATCACGCCGATGCTTGATGCCGGCCCATTCAACTCCTTCCCTTGCCAACTCTATGCATCGGTCATACACAAATTGCGAAGTAATACTAATGTTACCATCAATATATAATGAAGCTTCATACCCAGATAATGACAATTCAGGGTGTATTTTCGGGTAACGAGACTTTTGTCGCAAATTCTTGCAATCATACCCTATCTCTCGCACCGACCACACTCCTAACTTTGTGCTTGTCACTGAATCGGTAAACAGGATATAGTCGAAGCGAGGGTCTATCACATCTGGCTGTTTGACGGCGTCAAAACCACCTGTTATCACAGTATAGACTACATATTTGTTTGCCATTATCACTATTTATCTCAACTGAGATCTGTGGACAACGCTATCCAACCACCAAAAACATCGTCCCATTTCTTCGGCTGGAAAGGCATAAAACCTCCCCAATGATAAAATGTCATCTCGCCGAAATAAACTTGCCCCTTCACATCATAAAAATCTACTCTTACATGAGGAATTTCTTTTGACAGGGTCTCAGACAGACTCTTCATTAAAGCAAAATGCCTTGGCTTTTCCGGCACAACTTCAGCATTGGGATGGCCATTGGTAAAGTCAAGGTGATTATAGTTCTCATCAAAAAAGTCAAACCTTGTTTCCTTCTCTTCGTTTTGCCGCTCCGTCGCCACAAACAAGGCCCGTACCTTTCCATTAAAACAGAAGAACTTGTAATCGTTCACTCCCTCCAAATCCTCCAAAAACATTTCCGCCATAACACACGGCTTAACATTCTTATATGGCCATTCTCTCCATTTCAAATAGTAATCATTCTTCAATGCAGCATCAAACTTTTCTCTTGCTGCTTGCAAATCAAATGTAGATTTATCTTTGCAGATCAACACACTACCGCTGTCATGATTGCATTTCAGCACAAACCTGTCAGGCAACTTGTCCAAGTCAATTTCATCAACAGAATTATAGACAGCCAACGTAGGAATGATGTATTGTCCTCCAATCCTGTCTGCCACCCAATGCTTTGCCTGACATTTATCAACCATCAATGTGTATTCAGGCTTCCTATCGTATAGTTTCAGCCATTGAAGCTTCTCGTTATAGGTTTTCGGATGCTTCAAGTCCAATTCATACCCAAAAGTCCGCTTCCATAGCGATTTCAGATACCATTTGTCCGACATCCAATTGGGATGCCTCCAAAGCATATCATACCCAATCTCGTGATAAGGGTCGCGAATATATCTCTTTAGTTTACGAAACATTGTAGCAATGTCATCTTTATGGAAGTTCTATCCACTCGCCTAATGTTTCATCACATTTTTACTGTCAAAAAACTCAAATCTAGCAACACAAAACCTTCTAGACACCTCACAGTCAGCAACAGCGCTGCGCCAATGACATTCAATGGCTTCTAATCTTGCCGGTTATCCACCTCATCACTGTCTTCCCGTCAACAACAATAGATTTATAAAAATACATTATTGCTTCCTTCTTGTTTTTTTTCTTCCATGTCAACTTACACAACTTGAGATACCACTGCGCTATAATCGGATCAATAATCTTCCTATATTTATACCCCAACCCCTCGTTGATTATCTCATACATCTGAATTCTATTCTGCCAATCCACCTCCTGCTTAAAGTCTTTTGAGGAAACTCCAACCAGGGCCCTATACACTGATGTTTGTTCATTAATGAATTTGGCCTTACCGTATTGCGCTAAGGCTATAAACAAAGGTTCGTCGCCGATATAGCATCGCGATATCCAATTGGGCAATGGCGATTCCGGTCTCCTATACAGCAATGTCGATGTATGCCCGCAAGAAACAATATTATCCCCCCTACTCTTTGCATTCAAAGCGTTATTGCCAATCAAATCCTCTATATTGTATGTATCCCAAACATGGTTTACCGCGACCTCGTCAAAACCCACATGTTTCACTATCGTGTTTGTAAAACACAAAGAATAATCAGGGTATGTTTCCATAAAATCCACCTGCTTTTGCAACTTCAAAGGATCTGTCCAATAGTCGTCGCCTTCGCAAAGGGCTATGTATTTGGCATTCATCCAATCCTTTATTACTCCTTCTTTTTTGTCTTGTTCTCTATAAAGGTTTCTTTTCAGACAGGCAACAACAATATGACAATTTTCGTTCTCTTTATGCTGAGCAAAGGTCCACAAGGCATCCTCTGTTTCCCATTCTTTATAGCCAGTTCCTATTGAATGGTCAAATTGCTCGTCTATATAGGATTTGATTACCTCCTGCTCACCATCAGTAGAAGCATCATCAACCACAACAGCCACAAATGGGAAATTGGTCTTCTGCATAGTGAAGCCGTTCAACGCATCGATGATGTAGGCCGACTGGTTGTAGGTCATACATTGGACACTAAGAATGTACAGATTTCGTTCTTTACTCATTGAATCTCTGGCAATCCTACACAATTCTTAAAAAAAATCAATCCCAATAATGATTGGATGCAATTAGTTTCCGATAATCCGATTCCAAAACACCAACCACAGTCAAATCTCGCCATTCACCTCCTTTAAACACATATTCTTTTCTGACACCTTCTACTTTCCACCCACATTTGGTGTACATTGCTTTTGATGCAATATTGAAATCAAACCATGCTCCATCCAACCTATGAAGTCCCAATTCATCAAATGCATATCTCATTATAGCCATCACAGCATCGGTGCCAATTCCTTTTGAGCGTCTCTCTTTATTTGCAAGTTTAATTCCATGAGCGGCTCTCCTATTCTTCCAATCCAGCTCAACCAATGTGGCAATCCCAACTGCACCATCTTCAGGTGTTTCGATGACGAAACGAAAATTACGGTTGTCACCAATGTTTTTTTCAAACCATTGTTTCTGCTGTTCTATTGAAAGCGGGAACGCCCAACCAACTACTAGATTCTCCAACTCAGGATCATTGAAAATGTCACAAATCATTGGCATATCAGCTAAAGACATTTGACGCAACGTGACTATTTTTCCTTTGATATTCATATTGTTTCAATTATTGATTTCATCTCATTTAGTCCATACCTTTGATCTATTGGTATTGGAACCACTCTGTCCATCAATTGATATTCCAGCATATCCTCTGCACAATTTTCTCTCACATTCGGCCAATAAGTTGCCACAAAGACTCTGTTATCAATCAACCTTTGTTTTAACAAAGTATCATCCGTTAAATACGGATAAACCATTGGGGCAGCAGCAGTATCCATTTCCAACTGAATCAGATTGGAATCGGATAAAGCTTTATCCAAAAAAGAATAATTCTCCCTTCTTTGTTGTTTAACCGATTCGTAATCAATTCCAGATAAGATGGCCTCCGTCAATTTTGACATCAACTTGATGTCTTGGTTGCAAAGAGAGTCATCATTGTGTCGAAATCCCTGATAACCTGACTCTGCACCCAAGTCAATGCGTTTCAAAAGATGGGACATTCGCTCATACGAAACATCATTCTCAAATTCTTGTTCCAATCTATTTTTTGTATATAGATATGCTCCATCTGCCACACCGAAAAACTTCCTGGCTGAATAAAACGTATCTATTCCCTCAATGGGCTCTGCAAAAAAGGCTTGGGCGTTATCTACAATAAGATAATCACCGTATTTCTTTGCAAGTAGTTCTACACAACCCTGCTTCAATCCAAAATAATTGGTGTAAAGAAACGCTTCTGCCCTACTAAGTTTTGGAAATGAAACTGGCTCCATTAATTCATTGATATGATAGAACTCATAATTTATTCCCAGTTTTCTTAAGGGTTCTAATATTACTTCACAAGTGTAATATGGAATATACACCTTTGAGTAATGGCGAACTCGCAAAACATATTCAAAACAATTCCGGGCAGTATTAAGCTTTATAGCATCTTTGTGATAATGCTCACCCTTAGACAACTCCAATTCAAAATAGCCACCGATAGGTTCCATTCCTTAAATAACCTTTACTTTCAACCAAAAAGGGATATTACAAATACATTCCTCCATCGCTCCCTTACTTTCAAAACTCAGCACCAATGTCCCAATGGCATTATTAGCACCTTCAAAAGCATTCACATACTCGCCTTTCTGCACCCACAAATCTTCCTCCACAACCTTAGCAGGTAAATCCTTCGAGATTTCAATATGATCAAAAAACCCAACCTCATCAACATGGAGAATCACCTCTGCCCAATGGCCATTGTATGTTTTCTGCTTAATCTTAGGCACAGAATCACCAACGATATAACGCGTCATTGCCGTTATCATATCAACACCCGTGGCATAGCGTAGCATCTCGCAAAGGCGATTACCTCCTCCACGAGGCGTGAGTTCCATAATGTACGGCTTCCCGTCTGTCCCAATTCGTGTCTCTATGTTATAGATATTCGTCTTCATCCCAAGTAAAGTGATGAGACGTTGTATTTCAGAAGTCAAATAAGCCTCTTGTTCCTTAGTGTATGTCGATGGCCACGTATATGCGGCTGGCGTGTATGGATTGGCCGCTTTTTCATCAAAATATTGTGCATTGAAACTGACAAATTTCAACTTACCATCCAGAGAGAAACTATCCGTATCAGACGAGCAGCCTTGTTTCTCTATGAAATCCTCAATGATGATGTGTCCAGAAATGGATTTATTTAAAGAATACAGAACTGCGTCTTCCAGTTGTTCAGGCTCATCCACACGACTAACGCCCTTGGAACCAGCTGAATCCGTGGGTTTCACCATTACTGGATAATCTAGTGTTTCCTTATCTGCCAAGGCATCTTTAACGCAAGCATAGCTTTTTGCTTTCGGAACATTGAAGCCATGCTCTGCCAAAAATGCACGAAAACGATCCTTATTCTGAAGAATGCAAACCGATTCGTAAGGTCCGAAAGAAGGCAATCCCATTTTTTCTTGAACATACGAAGCACTTACCACGCCAGGATCCACACCAAACGACATGATGCCATCTATTTGCTTCTCTTTGGCAACCTTCAGCACCGCCTCCTTGTCAATGATGCTCACATTCACATACTCGTCGCTATATTTGTGGGCTATGTTATCGGGTAGATAATCAGCAGTTATCACATAATATCCCTGCTCATGCGCCGCCTTGATAACGGGCAGGAGATAACGGATACCACCCAACAGCATGAGCTTCTTTTGCATTATCTTACAATTAAACCCAATATCCTAGCCAAATCCTCTTCACTCAAATCGTGATGCATTGGTAGACAAATCACCTCGTTTGCAATACGCGTCGCCACAGGTAGATTCTCGGGAGCGGCACTCGGCAAACCACGATAGGTACTGAAAGTGCTGATAAGCGGATAGAAATACCTTCTTCCTAGAACGCCTTGCCCCTTCATCTTGAAGTAGAGTTCGTCCCGTGTCATGCCATACTCCTCCGCATTGATGAAGATGGGGAAATAACTATAGTTATGACGCACACCTGGCATGTCGTTGAAGAAGCGGATACCTTTCACGTTTCTTAAAGCCTCACGGTATTTGATGGCCACCTGATGACGTTTCTCTATGGCTTCGTCCACTTGCCTCAGATTCAGCAAACCGTATGCGGCACGCACCTCGTCCATCTTGCTATTGATGCCGGGGGCAACCACCTCCGTTTCCCCAGCAAAACCGAAGTTCTTCAAATAATCAATGCGTTGTTTGGTCTCCGCATCCTTGACGACTAAGGCACCTCCTTCCAAGGTATTATAGACCTTGGTGGCATGAAAACTCAATGTCGACATTTCTCCTTGTTTTAGGACGGATTCGCCGTTCACCTCCACGCCGAAAGCATGGGCTGCATCGTAAATCACTTTAAGGCCAAATTTGTCGGCTATAGCTTGAATACGTTCCGTATTGCATGGCTTGCCATAGCAGTGCACTGGCATGATGGCCGTTGTGCTTGGCGTGATGGCTGCCTCAATCTTTTCTGGATCCATACCGCAATTCGACGGATCGATGTCCACAAAAACAGGCCTGCAACCATTCCACCAAATGGCGTGAGTGGTAGCAACAAAACTATATGGTGTCGTAATCACCTCACCAGAAATGCGGAGCGCCTGCAATGCTGTCAGCAAAGGCAAAGTTCCATTGGTGAACAAACTGATGTACGGCACCTGTAGGTATTCGCACAACGCATCTTCCAGACGCTTATGGAACCGCCCGTTGTTGGTCACCCATTTGCTATCCCATATATCACTCAAGATCGCATGGAATTCATCCAGGTCGGGAAGCAAAGGTTGGGTAACCGTAATATTGTCTGGATTATTCATTTCAATTTTTCCTCAACGAAATCGAACTTTGGAGTAATATCTCCCGGTTCTTTGCCCATATAACCACCAATCGCCACTTGTCGGTTAGCCAAAGTAAATGAAATAATATCATTATCTTCAACCAACAAATCTATGTTATTGATTTGGTTGAATGCCATGAAATCAATGGCATAGTTTCCCCAATTCAAGAAACCAGCTGGTATTATGCATGTCTGCAAATATTCACCTGCTTCGTGATACTTATCATAGCAACGCGAACCTCCTGAGAAGGAGAATATCTTATTGCCTTGCTCGTTCTTCATGTGCAAAGTAATCCAAAACGAATTCATCGGCCTCGTCAACCTATAACGCATAACAAGTTCCAACTCATGGTCCATCCTCATCACGTCAGAATAGCCTCCTCCTTTCTTTCTCACGCCGATCTCGAGCAGTTCAAATCCTTTTCCTTTAATTTCGGGAGTATCCCAAATCTTATAGTTTTCAGCGACATTATCCCCTCGCAAATAGTGCGTCACAACAGTATCCACATCGCCGTCATCTACCAACATTCCGTTTTTCAAAATTATCCCTCGTTTACAAAGGGCCTTGATGCTCGTCATGTTATGACTCACAAACAACACCGTCCGTCCCTCTCCCTTGCTCACATCTTGCATCTTTCCAATGGCTTTTTTTTGAAATTCGGCATCACCCACCGCCAGGACCTCATCAACCACCAAAATCTCAGGGTCGAGATGAGCGGCCACGGCGAAACCAAGACGCACGGTCATGCCAGAACTGTAACGTTTCACAGGGGTGTCGATATAGCGCTCACACCCCGAGAAATCCACAATTTCATCTATTTTACTGTCTATCTCCTTCTTGGTCATACCCAAGATAGTGCCATTCATATAAATGTTTTCACGACCTGTCAACTCTGAATGGAAACCTGTACCCACCTCAAGCAAACTAGCAATACGGCCTCTGGCCTTGATTGTACCCGTAGTCGGACCCGTCACTTTGGAAAGGAGTTTCAAAAGTGTGCTCTTTCCCGCTCCATTCTTGCCAATGATGCCCACCACATCGCCCTGTTCCACCTTGAAGTCAATATCCTTTAAGGCCCAAACATAGTCGCTATCGGCCGCCTTGGAACGGTCGTTCACCGAACCCACCTTGAGGAAGGGGTCTTCTTTGCCCAAGATATTCATTTTCCACCATCTTTCAAGGTCGTGGCTCAATGTCCCGCTCGACACCAAACCCAAGCGGTATAGTTTACTTATATTATTGAATTCTATTGCTGTTGGCATACTCAATATAGTTTTTTAAGCACTTTATCTAAAATACGAATCACTATACCATCTTTCTTCATTGCGGTATTCCTCAAATATGAATGGACATGATGGTCTATCATAATCTGCGGATCGTCCAAGTGATAGGTTTTGAGAAACACATCGTCCCAAATGTCAAGTTTCCGCAACTCCTTCATCGAATGACGCGAGAAACGTTCTATAATATACTCATCCATATAGCATTTGGCCACTTCTGTATCCACTAACCCTAGTAGGTCAGAACCACAATTGCCTTTCTTGTACAAGAATGAATCAGGCAAAGGAATAACTAGCTCGCCCTTTTTTGTTTGAGTATAACTTCTACTCAATACAATAGGCGAACGATGATTCATCTCCCAATCTACAAACTGATAAAAACGTCGCTTGGAAGCCACCCTGTGCTCATTCAAATAGGCCAAATGCAGAACCCTGAAATCGTCCACATAATACATCTGCTTTTCTTCAATCGGATACGGGATGCGCATGGAATGCATATTTCGGACATAGTTGCCGTGTGGTTCCTTGCCATCGTCATGGAAGAGCCAAGGATAATAGGTGGTTGGCGAAAGCCAATACTCTTTTTGGTTCGGGCAAATCTCCGCCCATTTGAACCAAAACACATCGCCAGGTTTAGAATTCAGAATGTGCTTCCAATCATCCGTCTCGAAAGTATTGGCCGCCAGCACTTCATCGGCATCCAAACCCCATAGCAATGTGTCACGGCCTGCTGCCACCTCACGTGCTTTAGCCACCAACATACTCTGTCGCTCAGCCTCGTTGAACTCAGGATTTTTGTTGTCAATCAAAATCACCTTGGGATATTCCCTGGCAATCTCGCGGCTTCCATCAGTCGACATCTGATCGGCGATGATGATATAATCAGCCCATAAAGAAGTGGCTTCCAGAAAAGCGCGCAGCACCCACCCTTCATTACGGACAGGGGTCATGACAATTTGGAGAGGTAAACTCATGCTTATTTCCTAATTATCCAATAAACAAAGTATTTTACCATTTTTTTATAATATCTCAAAGGCAGGTTTGGCGTTCTCCTAATATGATTCCATGCCAATTCAAATCCTTTCCTATATTGGCCCACTGACAACAATTGAAGCTCATCCGTCCATGACTTGTTCCAGAGATGGATACCATACGTATCAGGTTTAGCATACTGCATCACATCCTCAAATGCAAATTCTTGCGAATAATGAATCGGATAAAAATACGATGATTGATATACGGTCAATCCATTTGCCAAACGTTGCGTCGTGTCCTCTTCGGTAAAGCCATATTGGAAAAGCTGGGGTGTAATGAACCGTGTGATGATAGGCGGGCTGACAACATCAAATTTAGTGTTATCGTAGTAGTCAAGACACATTTTGCAAAAAGCACTACCCTTTTCAGAACCAATAATTCCCATTGATGCATTAAAAGCATCCTCCCTGCCGAGAAACAGTCCATCTTGCAAGAAACCATCGATTGGGTGCACAAGTAGCATATCCGTGTCCATATAGACACCACCTTCATGATAAAGCGCATAAAACCGCATGTAATCCGCCACGAAAGCATACTTTCGGTGCTTGTAGGCATCACGAATCCACGGTGTAAACATCGGCGAATTGTCCTCGTTCCACTCCTTGATTTCAAAATCAGGGCAATGCTTTCGCCACGATGCTATACACATCTCTATCTCGGGCGACAGCTTACCACGACCGAACCAACAGTAATGGATGGTTTTGGGGATCATTTTTTACGGCTAACTCTTAAAGTATTAACTAATTTTCTACCAGCTCCCGCCATTGGGCATGCAAATAGGAGAAAAAAACTAGACAAATGCCTATGGTTAATAAAAAAAGAATCCCATGCTGGCCATGAATAATGAGCCAAAGCATTTAGATGATCTTCTCCTATGTTCTCAACCAATTCTGCACATTGTTTTGATGAATATTTCGTCAGATTTCGCAGTCTAATCGTATCGTCCACATAATAATTCTTCCCTTCATCGCTTATGGTTTTGGACAAGGAAGGCATTTGCTCCCTAACCTCATCCCCTAACTTAATAAGACGCAACCCCGCATAGACCCTTTCCGACATGGCCTTGACAGACCTCTGTTTCGAAACCGACTTCTCATTGAAAGCATACCTATACCCCACTCCTTCAACAAACTGGATAGTCTTTGCTTGAGCGTATACTTTCACCGTCCAATCACAATCCTCCCATCGAACACCTTCAACAAAACGAACACCAGTTTTGCGTAAGAAATCAGTCCTATATAGATTACGCCAAGGTGCATTATAATAGCATGTGTAATAAATGTTTAGATAATCTGAGGCGGTGAGTATCTTATTACGCGTTTCTTTAGGCATTTCAAATAATCGCCATGCTCCATCCGATGTCTCATACTCAAAATCAAAATAACAAATATCCGCCTTAGTCTCCGAAACCGCCCTCAAAGCATTCATCACACCATTAGCAACAATCGTATCATCAGCGTCACAAAAGGCAATGTATTCCCCTTTAGCGACATCAATGCCCCTGTTTCTTGCCGCGCCTTGCCTTTGATTGACTTCCTGATGCAACACAACCATATTGGAATGTTTGGAAGCATAGTCATTAAGAGCATCCAACGTATTATCTGTTGAACAATCGTCTACTACAATCACCTCAAAACCATTTTCATTGAATGGAAGAGAGTAAATGCCCTCAAGACAAACAATAACACAATCAACTGAATTATATACAGGAATGATATAGGTAAGTTTAAGCACGCCTTTTATCCTTAAATTAGTACTCCAAAATGCCGCTCCAATAAACCTGAAAGCCATATTAAAAAAACATCCAACAACGAAAAGCCTTCACCCTTATTTAAACCCCATAGCTGTAATATCTCATCACGTATGTCTTCGCTATCATACGGATGAGTCTGATACTGCCTGGCCTTACGCAGGTGGACCATATAGTTTTGCCAAGTCGTCAAATGATACACTGTTGTTACATAATCATATACTCGTTTGTCCTCTCTTGAAACAATCCCTTTCGTAGCATTAGTCCCTGTAACTGATGAAGAATTCTGTCTAAAATATGCCAAATTCTTTCCAACTCTCACACAATTACCATATTGTAAGATTTCCGTCCAAAACTGTAGGTCGCCAGCACTACAATATGCAAGATAATTCTTTGAGATTTTCGAGTAGGCTTCTTTACTGAAAACCACACCGCTCGCATTTCTAATCTCGCAATACCGGATAAGCCTATTACATATATAATCTTTACCTTTATAGCATCTCGTTTTTCTCTCTTTTATCTTATACGAATATTCATCATTGAAAAAAACATATTGAGCACAAGCCAAAACGACATTCTTCTTTTCGGCAAAGGCTTTGACAAGTTCATTCAAAAAATTCAACTCACAATAATCATCACTCTCCGCGATCCAAACTAGTTCGCCTTTTGCCAGGTTTATCCCTTTATCCCATTGTTTGAACACAGAGCCTGAATTTGCTTCATTAACCACAATTTGCGACAAATGCGGATTATCTTTATAACGATTAATAACCTCCAGGCTATTGTCCGTTGAGCAATCATCCAAGACAATCACCTCAAAATTCTGATACGTCTGATTGAACACACTATCCAACCTCTGCTTAAGATAACGAGCATGGTTGTAGTTGGGTATGATGGCGGATACAAGTGGATTCAAATTGCCCATATTAACTATTTAATGGAAAACAAAAACTTATAAATTCTTACAACAATTTTCCACAATAATGCATCATCTGAACAAATCGTTGTTATCTCAAATGGTATCGGAGTGTTTGCATACATAATCCACATATGTTTCAATACAATCAGGCATCAGAATGTCACCCATGCCAACGCGAACTGAAAGTCTAGTTTCCCACTGGCAAGTACCTCGTTGAATGGCCGTTCCAAAAGCCGTTTACCGTTACCGAACCAATAATGCCAATAAACAAATCCATCCACACTATATTCACGTGCCAATTGTGCTTGCGCTTCACGGGTTTCTGGCACTCTTAAATCGTAGTATCCCAAATCGGCAGGAACACGAGGTTGATAATGACCCGGATAAATGGTTTGGCCTTCCCTGCATTGGTCCATTCAGTAAAGCCTTTTCCCCACCATACATCATTCTCTGTAATGGGATGAAACTAGGGAAGATAATACGCAAGAACTCTGACTTCTGGTTGGTGTAACTCCATAATACAAAACCAATCAATTAACAAGCATAGTTAAACACGCTATCCAGCCGCTGCTCTAAGTAGCGAGCACTCCGAGCTTACGATGCTTATAAGCAATATACTTTAACTTTGGCCCATAAACCACAACGCCAACCAGCCCCAAAAAAGACAAAACAACACGGGCTATCGGAACGGGGAAGGCGTATAGCTTAAAATGGAGTTCCCTAAAACTATCAAATCTTTCTGGCATCCCAACTCGAAGCCGGGTTCGGAAATGAGCCATTTTACTCTGCTTAACTATCCGTCTTTTCAAACCATCAGGAGTATGAGTATTTGTGCAAAACAAGGATGAACTAAAAACCCTTTCGCCCTTTGGCAACAAAAAATCCACCCTAACATCAGGATTTCTCCACAAAGCGTAACCAAGAGAGAGCTGATCACGACGAGAATACCGATCATAAATATCCCACCATAAGGTATCTGCTCGATAGCATCTCTCATTATTCTTTCTGAAAATTGCGTTATTCTCGAACAAACCATTATGGCGCGGATAGCCTTCCTTTCTTAAAAAATGACAAATTTCCAACATAGACTTTTCAGAATCCAACTCATTTACCAGAATCCAGTAGGCATGTTCATATATGCAATCTTGCAAATCAGTTGGATAAGGGGAAACGCCGGCCCAATCCACCATTTCCGCATTCAAAGAAATGATTTTCTCGTAAAGTTGGGCATCAGCGATTTGCACGTTTGCATCAATGTATAAAGACGCTTCATATTCCGGTAGCAACTCTTCTGGATGCATCTTAGGATAACGAGACTCGCGGGTTTTATCATCATTATGATAGTCAAAAGTCCTTATTTCCCAAACACCCAACCGCTCGTTACTTTTCACATCAGTGAAAAGCACATAATCGAACCTTTCGTCCAAGACCAATGGCTGAAGGATTTCATCATATCCTCCAACCATTACAGTATAAACCACAAATTTCTTTGATTCTTGCATTTCAAAAAACAGATAAGAAAAAAGTGACTAACCCAAAAGGCTCTTTTCGTTCTGATACCAATTTGCAAACTCGGTAATACCTTCATGAAGTGACCATCGGGGATGATAGCCCATTTCAGTCTCAAGTAATGTTGTGTCGGCATAGGTCTGATAAACATCGCCAGGCTGCATGGGCAAAAACTCTTTCCTTGCCGATTTGCCGAAAACCTTCTCCAACCCAGCGATAAAATCCATCAGTCGAATAGGATGGCCACTGCCAATATTGTAGATTCTATACGCGACTCCATTGGGGCAATTCTCCGCATATAAATCATGCTCGACCACCCTGACCGTACCCTCTACTATATCGTCAATATAGGTAAAATCACGGAGCATATCGCCATAGTTGAACACCTTTATGGGCTCACCATCAAGGATGGCATGGGCAAAAATCATGGGTGACATGTCAGGTCGTCCCCAAGGACCATATACCGTAAAAAAGCGAAGCCCGATACACTGAATCCCATAAAGTTTACTATAGCTATGCGCCATCAGTTCATTGCTCTTCTTACTGGCGGCATATAGCGAGACCGGCGTATCCACCTTGTCATCTTCACTATATGGCACCTTCTCGTTCATCCCATAAACTGAAGAAGAGGAAGCATACACCAACTTCGGAACATGACTAAACCGACAAGCCTCCAATATATTTAGGAAGCCCACCAAATTACTCTGCATATACACATATGGATGCGTAATACTATAACGCACCCCCGCTTGTGCAGCAAGGTTCACCACTACATCGAATCCATATTTCACAAACAAAGCATCCAACGATTCTTTATCGTCTATAGAAAGACGAATGAAGACAAGATTTGGAAATATAGAAGAGTTTTGTTCCTTCCCAAATTCCATTTCTTCGTCACCAACGCCAACACCAAGTAATTCTCGAAGACGTGCATATTTGAGACAGACATCATAATAGTCATTAATATTGTCCACTACAACAACAGCATTTCCTCGCACGGCTAACATCTGCGCTACATACGAACCGATAAATCCAGCTCCTCCTGTTATGAGTATTTTCATATACTACACTAACCTATAATTCGCTTTAATTTAATTAAGGTTATGCTTTCACATTATTCAATCCCGCAAGAAGACGTCTTAAACTATCAACTCCTAACTCCTAACTGGCAACAGAATCACACCGTATCCATAAAGCTCTTCTGCACCTTGTTGAAAATCAAAATGCCAAGGGCGAGCACGACGAGCATGAATGCGAAACTGTAGCCGAGCCACCCCCAACCAACAAATTCGCCTGCCCCCAAAGCGCCATGCTTGAAGGTCTCAATGACTGGCGTAACCGGATTGAGGCACATGATCGTCTGAAGGTCCATTCCCAGGACTTTCTTACCTGCAACCTGACTCAAAGGATAAACAATAGGAGTGGCATACATCCAAAGCGACACAAAGAAGGAGAATAGAATCTGCAAGTCGCGGTATTTTGTCGTCATCGAAGAAATGATGATACCAAAGCCCAAGGCCAAGCCTGCCATCATCACCACCAGTAAGGGGAACAAGGCAAGATACCAATTTGGACTTGGTGCCTGGCCAATGATGACATAATATAGATAGACCACAATAAACAATCCCAATTGGATACCAAAACGCACTAGGTTACTGATGACACTGGAGAGGGGCATGATCATCCTCGGGAAATATACTTTACCGAAGATACCTGCGTTAGAAACAAAGGTGTTTGAAGTCTTTCCAAGACAATCCGAAAAATACTGCCATAGGGCAATGCCTCCCAAGTAAAACAAAGGCTGCGGGATGCCATCCGTAGGGATGCCCGCGATGCCACCAAACACTACCATGTACATGATAACCGTCAAAGCAGGCTGGATAATCCACCAAAGCGGTCCCAAAATGGTCTGTTTGTATTGCACCGTGATAGTTCGCTTCACAAACAAAGTTAACAAGTCACGATAATCCCATATTTCCTTCAAGTTCACCTCAAAAAGCTTATTATGAGGCTTAATGATGGTGGTCCATTGTTCGTTCTCTGTTGTCTGGCTCATTTCAAAAAAGTATAAAGCTCTGCCACTTGACTCACATCAAGAAAGCATAACTATTTGTTTTAAAACCACTTATCTTAAACATAAGAAAGTAGCGGTTTTTTTGAAAACTCAGGCTATAGTACACCTAAATTTACAAACTGCAAAAGTAAGGATTATTTTTCAAATAAAGCAAGAAAAAAAACGGACTTTTAACTTGCTGTCACTTGGACCTCTCGCCTTTGAAAACGATATTGCCAATGATTTTCCAGAAATACTTCCAATCGGTGCGGAAAGGATGCTGCAAATAGGCCTCAAGATAGCGCCGCTCATTGTCCTGAATCTCGTCCAGCGTCTCAGGCATGTCAACATAGAACGGAGGCAACAATCCTGGTTTGGTCTTGATTCTAAGTTCTTGTAAATCTTTAGTATAAAGATCAAAATACTGCTGGCTCAAAGGTCGCACCCCAACCAGTTTCATCTGTCCCTTCAATATATTGAAAATCATGGGCAGTTCATCGAGCCAAGTCTTACGCAGAAACCTTCCCCATTCCGTAACACGGTAGTCGTCGCTGAACTTACCCCCGACATCAAGGTCGTTGTTTTCATAAATGTAGGTCTGCAAATACTCGGAATAGGCGTACATCGTCCTGAACTTAAACACATTGAATTTCTTCCCGTCCTTGCCTATCCTTCTCAGCTTGATCAACATACCGTAGGTGTGTTGATCGTGACTGGGCTGACGCTTCTTTTGGGCGATGACACAATAACGGTCGTGGATGTATTGCTCACTGACCACTTCGAAACCGCAATAATACAACCTTCCTAACACCTCCGGTCTGGGAAACACTTTTCTCACCTTCTTTGTGCAGAAATAGTAGAAACGACGTGTTATGCCGAGCTTGGGGCACACTCTATGCCAAAGAAAATCATAGAAATACAGGATGTATGCAATGATCTTTGGATATTTGCTGAAGAATTGGGCACGACGCTTTTGTGAGGTATCGAAACCACAAACGAAATAGCCGTCTTGCTTCAGCTTGGCATTAGCACTTCGAAGATAACGATTCAGATAACGGATGGCATTCAAATGGTCATTGGCCAACAGGACCTCTGCCTCTCCATCAGGCACTTGCCATGACTTTTCAGCATAGTCGTTAAGCCATTTTGAGCGCTCCTGACTACGTGGTGTTTCGGCCACCTGTATCAACTCACGGAGTTCCTCAGGCGCATTATCAAACTCAAACATTGGGGCATGCTGTGTCTCAGTCACGGCAAGGTATTCCATCACCTCGTCGTAGTTGTCACGAGCAATCATATTGCTAAAAAACGACCTGATACTCATGCCCACCAATGGTTACTGAATCAAATAACGACGGACAGCGTCGCAAATCAAGTCCTGATCCGCCTCGGAGAGATAAGGATGTACTGGCAAAGAGATGACCGTGTCGGCCAACTGGTCTGACACCGGGCAACGGTTTTCATCCAGATTCAGATAGTTGAACGCCGTCTGGCGGTGCATCGGGATGGGATAATAGATGGCCGTTGGAATGTCAAGTGCCTTAAGAGCGTTTTGCAGTCCAGCCCTCACTTCCCCATTCTCCACTTGAAGCGTATATTGTGCCCAACTGGAATAATAACCCTCAGGGACGACAGGCGTCTTCACCACATCCTTCAACTTTTCGGTGTATCTTTCAGCTACCTTGTTGACATCAACCAGCTCATACGCCTTAAAAGCCTTTAGCTTAACCAAGAGAATAGCTGCTTGAATGCTGTCCAAGCGCGAGTTCATGCCGATACGAACATTATCGTAACGATCGCTGCCCTTGCCATGAATATGATACGATTCAACAAGAGACGCCCATTCGTCGTTATCCGTGAACACTGCACCGCCATCCCCATAGCAACCCACGGGCTTGGCAGGGAAGAAAGAAGTCGTTGAAATGTCGCCAAAAGCACAGGCTTTCTTGTCGCCAATGCGGCCTCCAAAACCTTGCGCACCGTCTTCAAGAATATAAAGGCCATGTTTATCAGCCACTTTGCGGATGGCTTTGAAATCGGCAGGAAGGCCAAAGAGGTCGACGGCAATAATGACGCGGGGAGTAAGCTTGCCTGCCTTCAACGTCTGCTCAATCTTATGTTCAAGGTCATCCACGTCCATGTTGAAAGTGTCCTTGTCAACATCGACGAAAACGGGCGTTGCACCTTGCATGGCGATGACTTCGGCCGAGGCGAAAAAAGTGAAGCTGGGAACGAAAACGGCATCACCGGGTTTCACGTCCCAAGCCTTCAGGGCCAATAATAGGGCGTCGGTGCCGCTGTTGCAAGCAATGCAGTGCTTCACACCAACATAGTCGGCGAAAGCCACCTCCATTTCCTTGATTTTCGGTCCCATGACATAAGCCGAAGACGCGACCACATCGAGGATGGCCTTGTCCATTTCGTCCTTTAGGACGTTATATTGTGTCTTTAGATCTCTGAATTGCATTTTGATCAGTTGTCAGTTATTCAGTTGTTCAGTTGTTCAATTCATTCAGCATTCAGCATTCCTCATTCTGCATTCTTTCCAAACTCCCGTTAATCTCCTCATATTTTCTACCGCATTCGCATTGCAAGGAGGCATCAAGGCGCTTGCCACATTCGCACACCCAACCAATCTGACGGGCGGGCACACCGGCCATCAGCGCGTAGGGTTTCACGTCCTTGGTCACCACTGCTCCAGCGGCGATGAGGGCACTCTTTCCCACGGTATGGCCGCAGACCACGGTACAGTTGGCACCTAATGAGGCTCCTTCACAAATCCTCGTCTTGGCATAGACACCATGCACAGGGAAATGGGCACGAGGCGTAGT
The DNA here is from genome assembly GCA_902794155.1 of uncultured Bacteroidia bacterium. Taxonomy (GTDB): domain Bacteria; phylum Bacteroidota; class Bacteroidia; order Bacteroidales; family F082; genus Limimorpha. Next base: position 105,488 of record CADBGN010000001.1, on the reverse strand, counting down.
CACGTTGGTAAACACACAACTCGGACCACAAAACACGTTATCCTCAATCTCAACGCCTTCGTATATGGAAACGTTGTTCTGCACACGAACCCCATTGCCAATCTTCACATTGTTGCCCACATTGACATTCTGTCCGAAAGAGCAGTTCTCACCAATAACAGCACCTTTCTGGATATGACAGAAATGCCAGATTTTGGTACCCTTGCCAATACTGACATTATCGTCGACATAACTGCTTTCGTGAATATAATAGTCGTTCATTGTTAGGTTCTTTTAAAAGACGGTCCTTCAACCCTTCGACGAGCTCAGGGCTCAGGGACCTTAGATTTTCATTCCCACCCCGATGCCAGCACATCAGCGATATGGATCACCTTGATGGGCAAGCCTTCCTTCTCAATATAAGCTTTCTGGTGCATGAGACAAGTCATGTCGGTCGAGACAATATACTCTGCACCTGTATTCAGGGCATTCTTCACCTTGTGGCTAGCCATACCCATTGACAGCGACTCCTGATTAACCTCCAATGAAAAATCGGCACCACAACACATGTCAGTCTGCTTCATCTCCACCAACTCCAGTCCTCTAACCTTCGAAAGCAGCTGGCGAGCCTCTTTGCCTAAACCCAAGCCTCGTAAAGCACTGCAGCTATCGTGGAAAGTGACCTTATAGGGAAATTCAGCCCCGAAGTCGTCAAAATGCACCTTGTTGACCAAAAAATCAGTCAACTCATAGACATTTGCCACCATGCGTTTGAAATTCAAATGGTTGGCCGTGTTGAAAAAGAGTTCAGGATAGCGTTTCTTGATATAATGCACACAAGCGGCAGATGGGGCCACCACGGGGCCATCGTAGGAGAAGTCATTGAGGAATTTGTCGCCCAAATCCTTCGCTTCTTCCACAAAACCTGAATTGTAGGCAAAGCGTCCGCAACAAGTTTGCTCTGGATTGTATTCCACCTCTACACCCGTGCGTTCCAACACTTTCATGGTGTGTGCTGCCACGGAAGGGAAAAACTGGTCGATGATGCAAGGTACAAACAGCTCAACTTTCATAACACTAGTGCGCAAAATTCCGTGCAAAAGTACGGAATTTCCCAATAGGACACCTTATATAATTAAAAATAGTGCGTTTTTTCTCAAAACGCATGCAAAAAAGGGCAGTCAGACCAGAATCCTGGGTAGGATTTCTCCACCACTTCGGGATGGTCAAAAGCGACCGGTCCATAAAGGAGTGCCAAGGGCGCCAATGCCATGACAATACGATGGTCATTATGCGCACAAAAATGTAGAGGACGACAACCCAATTTCGATAATTCCGCTTGCATAACTCCCACCCTATCCGACTCTTTCAAAGCAAGGTTATCGAGACCCGTAAAAGTGGCATCAATATTCAATCCTGCGCAAGTGGCAGCCATGGTCGGATACAAGTCGGGATGCGCAGCAAAATCGAAGCAAACAGGACGTTTCTCAAAAGGATTTTTTTTCAGGACAATAGCATCTTTTTCAACAAAAGTACCAACTCCCAATTGCTTCATCCAATCCACAATAACCACATCACCTTGTAACGATGACATTGACAAGCCTCGCAGTCTTATCTCGCATTCCTCACTCAATGCTGCCATTTCGTACCAATACGAAGCCGCGCTCCAATCCCCATCAACCACAAAACTATTTGATTGATAAGGCTTTGGATTAACAAAAATCATTCTTCCATTTCTCTCCACCTCTGCCCCGAAATGTCGCATCATTGCCAAGGTCATTTCGAGATAAGGCATAGAAGCAAGTTCGCCAATGAGGTCCATTTCAAGCCCCTTAGGCCACATCGGAGCAGCCAAAAGCAAGGACGACGCGAATTGACTGCTTTGGTGCATCTCTATTCGGACTTTCCCGCCCGAAATCGGTTTTCCTATGATTCGCAAAGGCAAACATCCTTCTTTTTCAACATACTGAATATCAACACCTAATTCACGCAAAGACTTCACAAGCGGCATAATGGGGCGCTGTTTCATGCGTTCCGTGCCCATCAGGATCCAATCGCCTTCATGACATGCCAGATAGGTGGTCATAAAGCGAGCTGCTGTTCCACAGTCGGCGATGTCTATGAATGAAGCTTTAGTATGCATAGATTCCCTGCCCCGCACTACCCCACGCTGGAATGACATGCTTACTAAAGCTTCATTCAACACTTGGGTATCATTAGAATCCGAAAGATTCTGGAAATCAGGCGCAAAACCACCATACGCAGCAATCATCAAAGCGCGGTTGCTTTCGCTTTTGCTGGCAGGAAGAGTAACCTCACCAAAACGCAACACTCTCCCGCTCCTTGTCCTCATGGCGGACCTCCATGCCGTCATTGCGGGCCCAGACCCGCAATCTCCCGAACAAGAAGGACACGACTCTGTGTTGGGGTGACGGCGTATTGCATTCTGGTCAGCGTTTCCCATATTCATTTATGATGTATTCAAGTGACCTTTTGATGGTGTCATAGTCTTCCGTAACCTCCCACACGGGTCTTCCAATGGCTTCAACCAGCACAAATTGCGGCTTCTCCCCTTTGTTTTTCTTGTCGTGAGCAAGATAACCTAAAACCGCTTCTATATCGGCTTCCGAAAGCGAAATCTCCGCTTCTGAAAGCAACACAGGCAACTTTTCCTCGTAGTCCTTTAGAACTTGTTCATTAAGTCCACATTGTTTCACAGATAGCCATAATGCGGCAAGCATACCGACGGCAACGGCTTCGCCATGCAACAGGGGAGCATCCGTCGTCAAACAATGGCTTTCGATGGCGTGGCCAAGAGTATGACCGAAGTTCAATATCTTGCGCAGACCATTTTCTGTCGGGTCTTTTGCCACAATCTCACGCTTGATCTCACCGGCACGAACAATGAATTGCCGATAGTTTTCCAGATTGGTTTCCAATAATTTAGAATCGGCCACAAAACCATATTTCAGCATTTCAGAAAGGCCTGAAAGCAGTTCCCTTTGAGGCAAAGTCTCCAAAAAAACAGGGTCGATAACCACCTCTTCAGCCTCAGCGAATGTGCCGATTTGATTTTTCGCACCACCAAAATCGATTCCTGTCTTCCCTCCTATCGCCGCATCAATCATTCCAAGCAGAGTGGTCGGTACACTGATGAATCTGATACCACGTTTGTAAGTCGAGGCTGCGAATCCACCCAAGTCGGTGACAGTGCCACCACCCAGATTGATCATCAAGGCGTTGCGGTCGGCGTGATGCTTCATCAAGGTTTTCCAAATGCGCTGGACGGTTTGCAGGTTTTTGTGCTGTTCGCCTGCCTTGATGACAATATCAATTGCCGAATCACAATGCAGCCAATGAGCTACCTCAGGCAGCCAGAAGGGTGCCACATTCTCATCGGTGAGGATGAAGACTTGGGAGGCTTTAGAAAGCATAGATCCCATGCCCCGCTCATCCCCCCGTAGGGATGACATGCTTTCTAAAGCCTCAGGATGCATGTCATTCCAAGGTTGACCCGTGCGTTGGCGGGAATCTATGCATTCTGAGGCTTGGGTCATATCCATCACTTTTCTCATTCTTCGACCACTTGACAAAGAATCACGCGTTCGTCATCCGTCTTGCCATGCTGAATATCAACTCTGATGTACCTCTCGGGCAAAAGCGGTTCAATCATTTCGGGCCACTCGATGAGGCAGAGGTTACCGCTATCGAAATAGTTCTCGTATCCTATATCGTAAGCTTCTTCCAACTTCTTAATACGATAAAAATCAAAGTGATAGACCGACTCACCTTCCTCTGTGACATACTCATTCACGATGGCGAAAGTCGGGCTGTTCACCTCATCGGTGACACCCATTTTGTGGCATAAGTTCTTGATTAACGTGGTCTTGCCTGCACCCATCGCGCCGTAAAACGCGATGATGTCGGCTTCATCACGCAAGGAAATCAAGTAATCGGAGACCTCCGAGAGTTGCTCCACACCGCTAATATGGAATTCTTTGGAATTCATTTCTTTGTAATTTGCGCTGCAAAGATAATACTTTTTCGTTCGTTTTACGTCATTGCGAGGAGGAACGACGAAGCAATCCAGATGTATAGCTCTTTATCGGGATTGACTTCGTCGAATCTTCGATTTGCTTCGTTCCTCGCAATGACGCGAAGCGACAATCATTCCATCATCACTTCGCCGTGAGATGCGTCACCGGGATCAACATTTCGTTCATCGAAATGCCACCGTGTTGGAAGGTGTTGCGGTAATAACTAACGTAATAGTTGTAGTTGTTCGGGTAAGCGAAGAAGTCGCTCTCCCCGGCGAAGACGTATGTGGTACTCAAGTTGACCTTCGGCAGGAAGATCTTCTCGGGGTCTTTCACCTCGAAGACTTCCTTGGGGTTGTATTTCAAGTTCTTGCCGTACTTGTAGCGCAGGTTGGTGTTCACCTCGCGGTCACCAAGGATACGGACGGGCTTTTCGACGTATGTGGAGCCGTGGTCAGTGGTGATGATCATGTCGCAGCCCTTCTCCGCGATGAAGCGCATCATGTCGAAAAGGCTGGAATGCTCGAACCACGAGTACATCAACGAGCGGTAGGCTTCCTCGTCATCGGCCAGTTCACGAATGATTTCCATCTCGGTGCGGGCATGAGAGAGCATATCAACAAAGTTATAAACAATGACATTCAGCTTGTTAGGCATCAGATTGGCCATCTGATCGTAAAGTTTCTTGCCGGCCTGCAAGTTCAACACCTTATTATAAGAGTACTTGATGTTCTTGCCGAAGCGCTTCAATTGCTCACCCAAAAGTTCGCCTTCAAACTGGTTCTTCGTGCCTTCGTCCTCCTCGTCGATCCACCATTTCGGGTAACGGCGGCGGATTTCAAGAGGCATCAGCCCGGCAAAGAGGGCATTGCGGGCATATTGCGTGGTGGTAGGCAGTATGCTATAATAGATGTCGTCGGCCTCCACGTGGAAATAGGTCTCAATCAGTGGCTGGATGGCCTTCCATTGGTCGTAGCGCAAGTTATCGATGACGATGAGGAAGAGCGGCTTGTCGGTATCATCGAGACGCGGGATTACCTTGTCGCGCACCACGGTATGCGACATCACAGGCTTCTCCGCTTTGCCTTGAATCCAGTCCACATAATTCCGCTCGATATAGCGCGTAAATTGCGTGTTGGCTTCTTGTTTTTGGTCGGCGAGGATGCCTTTGATGCCTTCGTCGGTCGACTTTTGGAGTTCCAATTCCCAACGAACCAAGTTTTTATATAGGTCAACCCACTCGTCGAAGTTGAGATTGTTGTTGAGGTCCATGCTGATTTTGCGGAACTCCTGTTGGTAGCTCATCGTCGACTTCTCGTCACGGAGTTTTTTGTTCTCAAGGTTGCGTTTCAGCGAAAGTAGGATCTGGTTAGGGTTGACAGGTTTGATGAGGTAATCAGCTATATTTGAACCGATTGCATCCTCCATAATGCGTTCCTCCTCGCTCTTAGTGATCATCACCACGGGGAGGTTGGGGTATTCGCGCTTGATGACTTCGAGGGCCTCGATGCCCGAGATACCTGGCATCTGTTCATCAAGAAATACAATATCGAAATGGCGTTGGCGCACGAGGTCGATGGCATCGGAACCGTTGTTGGCAGTAACTACTTCATAGCCTTTCTGTTCCAGAAACATAATATGGGGCTTCAGGAGATCAATCTCATCGTCTGCCCAAAGGATTGTGGTTTTGTCCATAGTTAACGTGTTTATATGGAGGAAACGTAAAAATAGACATTTTGTTTTAAAGGAATGAACTTTTTTGAGATTCCAATACAGCCTTCCATGTCATTCCTGCGAAGATATGTGCGAGGGCATGGAAATCAAAGATTCGACGTAGTCAATCTATGGAAGGCGGGGCAAATGGTAACAGACTCAACATGACGGCCTCAACAGCTATAGATCCCTTGCCTTTGCCCACTAGCCAGCCTGGGGATGACATACCTGTTGAGGCCTGCAACCATAAGACGGCAACTTTTCGAAAAAAGCATTACCTTTGCGGCAAAATTAGCGGCACATGGCAAGCGCATCCAACAAAAAGAAAATCTTCAACGACCCCATTTACGGTTTCGTCAGCATCCCCGACGAACTGCATTTCGACATCATAGAACACCCTTATTTCCAACGCCTTAGACGCATCAAGCAGGTCAGCATGACCAATTTAGTCTATCCGGGTGCCAACCACACCCGTTTCGCCCATAGCCTTGGTACTATGCACCTTATGCGGCGTGCCATACAACTGCTACGTGGCAAAGGTTATGAGATTACGAATGAGGAACTTGAAGCCGCATCATTGGCCATACTACTTCACGACAGCGGTCACGGGCCATTCTCTCATACCTTGGAAAACAGCATTGTACAGGGTGTTACGCATGAGGAACTCTCGCTGAAGGTGATGCAGAAGTTCAACGAAATCCATGAGGAACAACTGGATATGGCCATTGAGATGTTCAAAGGAGACTATAAGAAAGGTTTTCTTACAAAACTCATTTCCAGCCAGTTGGATGTTGACCGCATCGACTATCTGAAGCGAGACAGCTTCTTCACTGGCGTGGCCGAAGGCAGCGTAAATGCCGAGCGACTGCTGGAGATGATGGAAGTCGTTGGCAACGAGTTAGCCATTGAGGCCAAGGGCATCTATTCCGTGGAGAGTTTCATCGTGGCGCGACGCATTATGTATTGGCAGGTGTATATGCACAAGGCCGTGCTGAGCGCCGAGTATATGTTGCGCAACATCCTGAAGCGCGCCAAGATGCTCAGCCAGGAACGCGACTTGTTTGCCACCCCCGCCCTATCGTTCTTCCTCAAGAACCTTAATCCTTTCGAAAACGACGACCCCGACTACGTTTTGAACAAATTCTGCCAGTTGGACGACTACGACGTGATGACCGCCGTAAAAGCTTGGTGCGATGATGAAGACCGTGTGCTTTCTGAACTCTGCAGACGCCTGACCGACAGGCATTTATTCAAGATTGAGATGCGTGAGGAAGCATTCGACACGAACTATATTGAGGCCATAAGGAATAAGATTGCCAAATACTACGGCTGGACAAAAGAGGAGGCGGATTTTGCGCTGCTACAAGGCATTTCGTCGAACCACGCTTACCATCCCAAAAAGTCGGCCATCAACATTCTTTATAAAGACGGTACGTTGAAGGACATAAGCGAAGCTTCCGACCAACTGAACATTTCGGTGCTTTCGCAGCCCGTGGTGAAGCATTTCATTTGCTACCCGAAGGAGTTAGAACTTTAAAGCCGTTGGTTCATCGCCTTTGCCCGGCGTTTCGAGTCCTCCATCACCTCCAAGGCTTGCTGCTGCAGGAACCTTTCTTCATCATTTTCAGGCTCCAGTGTGATCCCATGGGGGCGCGAATGGTGGTTCTCATCCAAATAAGAGAAGGTGGCGAAGCCATCGGCGGCAATCTTTTCGGGCTCGCGGCTGCGGTACATCTTTGTATAGACCGTCAATGTGCTGCGACCCACAGAGATGACCTTGCTCTCGAAGGTGACAATGTCGCCCGCGAAAATCGGGAACTTAAAATCAATGCCGTGGAGAACGAGAAGGACGGTATCTTTCGTGTCAACATACTGCGCCACAGCGAAATACGAACTCTCTAAAAAGTATTCGGAACAGCGACCTGCAAAAAAAGTTTGGTGGTGATTGAGGTCGGCGAGTTTAATCAGTCTTTGGGAATAGGTAGATTTCATTATTGTTGAATTGTTTATTTAACTTCGTTGAAATTTTAATTCGGCGTTAGCCAATCTTCGATTTGTTTAATCGTTGAAATGATAATTCGACGTAGTCAATTGTTTGGCTGTCAGCCGTCAGCTTACAGCGTGGGCAAATCGGAGCTGATAGCTGACGGCTGACGGCTGATAGCTATATCTTTATTTTCAGTCCATCATAGGCAAGCATCATACCTTCAGGCAGTTCGCGATTGACATCAGCGGCAAGACCCATGCTGTGGCTGCAATGCGTAAACCAAGTCTTCTTCGCTCCTACCCTTCGAGAAACTTCTATCGCTTCGTCCAAGGTAAGATGCGAATAGTGCTTTTTCTTCTGCAATGCTTCAATAATCAGATATTCAACGCCTTGCAATTTTTCAATCGCTTCTTCGGATATCTCACTCAAGTCTGTGACATAGGCAAAAATTCCGATGCGAAAAGCATAGCAAGTCAAGGTGTAATGCTTCAATTTGATAGGGATGAAATGCATATCACCGATATCGAAAGGCGTTTCATCAAGTCGATGTATGTCGTAGGTAGGCGCACCAGGATACGGATGCTCGTCGAAAGCGTATGAATACTCTCGTTTGATCTCTGGCAAAGCAGTATCATCGACATAAAGCGTCATGGGCTTTTGCTGTTTGAAGATGAATGGGCGAAGGTCATCAAGGCCTCCAATATGGTCCTTATGCTCGTGAGTAATGAGAACAGCGTCAAGCTTGGTGACATTCTCACGCAACATTTGTTGACGGAAGTCGGGGCCAGCATCCACTGCTATTGTCACTTCATCGGTCTGAATCAAAATAGAGGTGCGGAGACGCTTATCGCGTGGATCTTTGGATTGACACACAGGACAAGTACAACCAATGACAGGAACACCTTGCGATGTCCCAGTACCTAATACAGTGATAATCATATTTTTACAAAATCCAGACATATTTTATGGCTGGGTTATTCCATGAACTAAAATAAAAAGGCAAAAATAGCGTTTTTTGGACAAAAAAACTCCTATCTCATATAATTTCCCTACATTTGCAGCATGAATTTCTCTTCATATCTTAGAAACAGGGCTTTAAAGCGCTCCTTGGAGCAATTTCTCGCGGAGAAACCCATGGCAAAAATGCCTAATCTCCAGCGGCTTAGCTCCATGTTGATTATTCTCGACGAAAGTGATAAAAGCATCGTCAAGAACATCGAGAGCAGCGCAAAAAGCCTGTTTGGCGTCAGCCGCTGCGGATTCATCATTCTTTGTAACCAAATGTCGGATACAATCTTGCAAAGTGATCTCTACACCGAGATTACCCCAAAGGACTTCGGCTTCATGAGTGTGTTAAAACCTGACCAACATGAGTTCATCAAAAAACTGCCTTTCAGCGCATTGCTTATCAACATGGCAGCAAAAAACGCTGAAATCAGCGACTACCTATGCACACTGCCCAAGTCAGACTTCAGAATCTGTTTCCACGAAAGCAAGAACTCACAGATATACGACCTGCTCATCGAAAACCCACGTGCCACCGACCCTGTTTCCAACATTCATGTGCTACATAATTATCTGAAAGCATTGGCTGGGTCTCAGCAATAACAAATGTGGAACAAGCGAATTCGAGACATAAGATATTTAACGACAATATCCAAACAAAATGAAAAACAACATTTTTAAAGGTACGGGCATTGCCCTTATCACTCCATTTAAGCAAGACCTATCTGTTGACACAGATTCTCTTATAAGTATTGTCAACCACGTCATCAACAATGGTGCCGATTTCCTTGTTGCTCTTGGAACCACTTCAGAAGCGCCCACGCTCAGCGCTACAGAAAAAAAACTCGTCGTTGACACCATCCTCAAAGCCAACAACAACCGACTTCCGGTGCTGCTTGGAATGGGCGGAAACAACACCCAATCCGTCATTGAGGCCATAAAAACACAGGATTTCAGCGGCATCCAAGGCATTTTGAGTGTCGTACCTTATTATAACAAGCCCAACCAGCGCGGCATGAGGGCTCACTTCGAGGCCATCGCTGATGCCAGCCCTGTACCCGTCGTGGTTTACAACGTTCCAGGTCGTGTAGGCGTCAACTTACAAGCCACCACCTGTGTGGAATTGGCAAAGCACCCAAATATTATCGCCGTAAAAGAGGCCTCGGGCAACTTGCAGCAAATCATGGAGATTTTGCGCGACAAGCCTTCCGACTTCGACGTTCTGTCAGGCGACGACGGCATCACCCAACCTCTAATGGCCCTTGGTGCTCAAGGTGTGATTTCAGTGGCAGCCAATGCCTATACTGCCCCCTTCAGCCGTATGATGCATGCCATGAAAGAAGGTCATACTGTCGAGGCGCTTCGCCTGCATTACGCCATGCTACACATGAACCAACTAATTTTTGCTGACGGCAATCCTGCGGGCATCAAGTGTCTGATGAGCCACATGGGCTTGTGTGAGAATGTTTTGCGTCTGCCTCTAGTGACAGTAAATGACAAGGTAGAGGCTGAAATCATTGAAGAATGGAAACAATTAAAAGACCTATAAAATGAAGTTTTTACGCTGTTTTGTTTTGATGTTTGCCGTCGTGGTTTGCGGCAGCACATTTGCTCAGAGAAGCCAGCAGGAATTGAACCAGCTCATGCAGCAACGCAATGAGTATTATTTTACTTTTGAACTGAACGGACACGATGACTTGAACACCATCGTCCATGCCATTTCGGTGGACCGTATTGATGGCAATTTGGTGACAGCCTACGCCAACAACGAGGATTTCTATAACTTTCAAAAACTAGGTTACGAAGTCACGTTACAAACTCCGCCCTCTCTGCTCGAAAAAGTTGCCATGTGGGACGGTAGTAACCGAGCCGAATACGATTGGGACAGCTATCCGACTTACGAAGCCTATGAGGACATGATGTTCAGCTTCCAAACCAACCATCCCGACAAATGCGAAATCATCACCCTTGGCACACTTCCCAGCAACCGTAAGATCCTAATTGCACATCTCAACAACGGTTCTGGTGAAGGCAAGCCCAAGTTCCTCTATACTTCCACCATTCATGGTGACGAAACAACAGGATGGATTATGATGCTCCGCCTGATTGACTATATCCTTGAGAATCCCACTTTACCTGAATGTGCCAATGTATTGGAAAACATCGACCTTTACATTGGCCCTCTCACCAATCCCGACGGCACATACCATAGTGGCAACAACAATGTGAACGGTGCCACTCGTGAGAATGCCAACGGTGTTGACATGAACCGCAACTATCCTGATCCAAATAGCGGTCCACACCCCGACAACAAAGAATATCAACTTGAAACCCAATGGTTCATGCAGTTTGCTCAAGACATTCCTTTCGTGATGGCGGCAAACTATCATGGCGGTGCCGAGGTGGTGAACTATCCTTGGGACAACACCTACACCTTAACTGCCGATAATTCCTGGTGGCAACTGGTTTGCCATGAATATGCCGACCTTTGCCATACTCACAATCCAAATTACATGAACATGCAACACCAATATGCCGACAACGGCATCATCAATGGAGCCAAATGGTACATGATTGGAGGTGGCCGACAGGATTATATGAACGGTTATGCACAATGCCGAGAGGTTACTATTGAATGTTCCAACACAAAACTTCCCAATGCGAACCAACTTCCAACCTTCTGGACCTACAACAAAGAAGGCATCTTCGCCTATATGAACCAATGCCTTTATGGTATACATGGCGTAATTACCGACATGGCCACTGGAGAACCTCTTGCCGCCAATGTCACCATTGCCAACCACGACGATGCCTACTCTACTGTCAGCAGTCATCTACCAGCGGGCGACTATCACCGTCCCATCAAAGCTGGGACCTACGATGTAACCTACAGCTGTAGTGGCTATCTTCCTCAAACCGTGACCATTACGGTAGCTGACGGAGAAACTGTCACTCAAAACATCCAGCTAGAAGCCGATGGAACGCTTGTCCCTGATTTCATTGCCAACAGAACCAATGTCTCGCCAGGTGACATTATCAATTTCACCGACAACACTTGGGGAGCTTATTTGGTCAGTTGGGAATGGACCTTTGAAGGTGCCGAACCAGCAACTTCCAATGAGCAGAATCCCAGCGGCATCACTTACAACCAAAATGGCACCTACGATGTCACGTTGACTGTTACCAACAGCAACGGTATGACTGAGACCATAACCAAGCAAAACTACATCACAGTGAGCGAGGCTTACAATATGCAAAACGGTTCCATCACTACCTGCGATGCCATGTTTTATGACGATGGTGGCCCTGAAGGCAACTATAGGGATCGCAAGGACTACACCATGACTTTCCTTCCTTCTGGTCCAAATCGCAAGATCAGTGCCAATTTCATCAGTTTCAACACTGAAGCCGGCTACGACTACTTCTACATTTACGATGGCACCTCCACATCAGCCCCGCAAATCGGTCGCTACGATGGCACTGACAGTCCTGGCACCATTACAGCCACCAATTCGGATGGAGCACTTACTTTCCGCTTCAATTCCGACCAAGCCGTGAATGCCGCTGGATGGGAGGCTCAAATAAGCTGCGTATACGATAATCCGATCAGCCTCATTGTCACTGCCGACCCCGAAGTCATCAACGAAGGCGAAAGTAGCCAACTCAACGTGATTGCCACCGGTGGTTCAGGAGAATACATCTACGTTTGGGAGCCCGCTGAAACCCTCGATAATCCAAACATCGCTAATCCTGTGGCCATACCCACCGACCCTGAAACCACATACAAAGTCATTGTGACCGACAATGAAGGCATCATCGCATCAGGAGAAGTCACCGTCACCATCAGGAATTGGTCGGTGCCCGAGGACTACTGCGCACCTGTCATTTATCCCAACCCCACCAATGGCATTTTAACCGTCAACATCATAGGAAAATTCAGCTTCAGGCTCTTCAACAGCATCGGCCAGCAAGTCATGTCAGGCGAAGGCGATGGCAAGACCTTGATAGACGCTTCCAGCTTGAATCCAGGCATTTATTTCCTACAACTGGCAGCGGACGAAACCCAAATCGAAAAAATAGTCATAGAAAAATAAAAAGCCGAAATCCCTCGTTTATAACGCAAAAATGAGTAATTTTGCAGCCCGATGAAAAAGCGACTTTTGATAATGGCAGTTTTGGGGCTTGTTGCCTTCACTTCGTGCAACGATTTCAGCCGTCTGGTGAAAAGCACCGACAATGAAATGAAGTACGAAGTGGCGGTGGACTACTTTGAACGCGGCGACTACAACCATGCCCTTCAGTTGTTTGACCTGTTGCAGGCCTCGTTCCGCAACACACCCAAAGGCGAGTCAATCACGTACAAGACAGCCTACTGTTACTTCAACCAAGACGACTACGACATCGCTAGCTATTATTTCAACCGGTTTGTGCAGACCTACCCCTTTTCAAAGGATGCCGAGAAAGCCGCTTATATGAGTGCCTATTGCAGTTATCGGGTCTCTCCAGAGTCAGGTTTGGATCAAACCAACACCCATACTGCCATCAAGCAGTTGAAGAGCTTCATGGAGCAATATCCGAAAAGCGACAGTTTGCAGCGTGCACAAAAGCTTTTGACCGACCTCAATAACAAGTTGGAGGAGAAAGACTACAACATCTGCAGGCTTTTCTATCGCATGGAAAACTACAGCGCGGCCATCACCTCGTTCGAAAACTTGCTGAAGAAATATCCCAACACCCCTCACCGCGAGGAGATTATATACGACATGGCCAAAACTTATTACGACTATGCCGAGAACAGCGTCACTGAAAAACAGCGTGAACGTTACGAATCATGTGTCGAGCAATGCAATGCATTGGTCTACCTTTATCCTAACAGCAAATACCTGCAAGATGTAAACGGTATTGCCGACAAAGCAAGAAAGAAATTAGAAAACATAAAATAACCATGGATTTCAAGAAGATTAAGACCGAAACGACGGTGGTCACCCGTCAGAAAGACCAATTCTACAAAGGCACTGGCAACATTTATGAGACCGTTGCCATCCTTTCAATTAGGGCCAATCAAATCGCCTCTGAGATGAAGGCCGAACTTAACGAGAAGATTGAGTCGTTTGCAGCTGCCACCAATGACAGCTTGGAAGAAGTGTTTGAAAACAAGGAACAAATTGAGATCGCCAAGTTCTATGAGCGTTTGCCCAAACCTACACTGATTGCCATCCACGAATTCCTTCACGACCAAATCTATTTCCGCAACCCTGCCAAGGAAAACCAGGAGGCCTTCTGATTTCATTCTGATAAAAAACATCATAAAGGGAGATCCCATGAAAAGCGTCATTGCAACACTCCTCATAGCACTCAGCTTTCTATTGAGTTTCGGTACATTGCAGGCTCAAGAGCTACAATGTGACGTGCGAGTCAATTCCAACAAGTTGCAAGGTAGCGACAAGACCATCTACCAGAACTTGCAAACCTCCCTTTATGAGTTCATCAACAGCACAAAATTCACTGACATCAATTTCAGACAGAATGAAAAAATCGAGTGCTCAATGCTCGTTGATGTGACCAGTCGTGAAGGAAACTATTTCTCTGCTGAGATTAATTTAGCCTTACGTCGTCCTGTCTACAAGTCAAACTACAACACTCCGATGTTTAACTACATCGACCGCAAGTTCTACTTCGAATACACCGACGGACAAACCCTGGATTTCAATCCCAACACCTACATTTCCAACATCACAAGCACCATAGGTTTTTACGTCTACCTCTTCCTCGGCCTCGATTTCGACTCCTTCTCTCCCAATGGTGGCGACCCATTCTTCGCCATTGCCGAGACCATTGCGCATACTGCTCCTCAGGATCCAGGGACAGAAAATGGCTGGAGCACAACGGGGCGTCAAAACCGCTATGCAATCATCAGTGACATCAACAATCCCTCAAATCAGCCGCTACGGCAATTCATTTACGACTATCACCGCCAAGGTTTGGACTTAATGGCGGAGAAGCCTGATCAGGCCCGTGAGTTCATTTTAAATGCAATCGCACAATTGCAAGCCGTTTATGATCGCAATCCGATGTGCTATTTCTTACAGCTACTCATCGAAAGCAAGCGCGATGAAATCATCCAAGTGTACTCACAAGGCGACACGAAAATCAGGACCGAGGCCGCCAACATCATGAAGACCATCGACCCTTCGCAAGCCTCACGCTACGACGAAATGCTGCAAAACAAAGGCAGATAATTACATTCTTCTTATGCTTCAACAACTGCACATCAGCAATTACGCCTTGATTGACGAACTGAGTGTCAGTTTTGAATCTGGTTTCAACGTCATCACAGGAGAAACAGGCGCGGGTAAATCCATTTTACTAGGAGCCCTTGGTTTTGCCTTAGGCGACCGTTCCGACACCAATGTGCTTTTCGACAAAGACAAGAAATGTGTCGTGGAAGCCATATTTTCCTTGACAAATGATACGCTAAGACCTTTATTCGAAGAAAACGACCTCGACTTTGAAACCGAGTGCATTTTCCGACGAGAACTTAACCCACAGAAGAAAAGCAGAGCTTTTATCAATGACACACCCGTGGCCTTGCAGACCATGAAAGAGATTGGCGGTCAATTGGTTGACATTCACTCTCAACACGATTCCCTTTTGCTTACCGATGCCGACTTTCAAATCAAGTTATTGGACGAAATCGCACAAAACAATGAGACTTTAGCTGATTATCAAGCAGAATTCGGCAATTACAACTCGGTCAAGCGAAGGCTAAACGAATTGAAGGAGATGGCGACCAAGAACACTGCCGAGAACGACTACCTAAAATTCCAATTGGACGAACTCGACAAAGCCCAACTCAAGGAAGGCGAATATGCCGACATTGAGCAGACACTTGGCGTGATGGAAAACGCGGAAGAAATCAAGACTCTGCTCGTCACAGCCAATGGATTGATGGACGATTCGGAAAATGCCATACTGGGACAAATGAATGCTTTAGTAAGCACTTTGCATCGTATGAATCAACTCATTCCCGACACCGGGAATATTGGAGAGCGTGTCGAGAATCTAAGAGTGGAGTTGAAAGACATTGCCTACGACTTGCGCCGCAAGGAAGACGATACCCAATTTGACGAAGAACAACTGCAAAGCCTTCAGGAACGCTACGACCTGCTCAGCCGCCTGATGATGAAGCACCGCGTGAACAGCTTTGACGAACTCATCACCTTGAGAGACAATCTAAAAGAGAAAGTAAATGCCTTCGAAAACATCGACGAAGCCATCATCAAGGCTGAAAAAGAGCTGAAAGAAAGCGAAAAACGGCTTTCAAGCCATGCCAAGGTCTTGCATGACAAGCGTTGCCAAGCTGCCACGGCTTTCGGGGAGAAAGTCACCACACTGGTGCGGCAGTTGGCCATGCCTTTTGCCCAGTTCCAAGTCAAAGTGGAAAGCCAAGTCAACTTTGGCAGCAAGGGCTGTGATGAAATCCGTTTCCTCTTCTCTGCCAACAAAGGCATAGCCGTTGACGACCTCCGCCGAGTGGCCTCAGGTGGCGAATTGTCGCGCTTGATGCTGTCCATCAAGAGCGCAGTGTCAAGCTACAACTACATCCCTACCCTCATCTTCGACGAAATTGATACGGGCGTTTCGGGCGAAGTGGCGGCAAAAATCGGTGGTATCATGCGACAGATGGGACATTCTTTGCAGCTCATCTCCATCACCCATTTGCCCCAAGTGGCCAGCCAAGCCGAGCATCATTATTTCATTTACAAGAACAACGAAGGCGAACGCACGCAATCTCATATTCGCGTTTTACAACGCGAAGATCGCATCACTGAAATCGCCAAGATGCTGAGCAACGACCAAGTGACGCCTGAAGCTTTGAAAGCCGCCGAAGTGCTTTTAAAATAAAAAAAATCCACTTCACACAATAATATTCCATTTTTGTTGTTAATACAGCAAACAGCATTATCGTATTATCCTCTAAAGTTCAATCCAATGAAAAAGATTGCATTGATTGCCATCGCCTTTATGGTGGCCATGACGGGCTGCAAGAAAGAGCCCAAGCCTAACGACAACCCAAGAGCTGACATCCAATTGACCAATACCGAGAGACAATTGGTCAGCGACAACAACGACTTCGCCTTCAACCTTTTCCGCAATGCGCAAAACGAGGGGAGCCAAATCATTTCGCCACTGAGCATCACCTACGCTTTGGGAATGCTCAACAATGGAGCTACTGGCCAAACCCAACAAGAAATCAATACCGTGCTTGGTTTTGGTGACGCGGGCACCGATGCCATCAACGACTTCTGCAAAAAGATGCTGGCTGAAGCCCCTACCCTCGACAAAATGACAAAAGTGATGATTGCCAACACCATCTTTGTCAACAGCGGCCAAGGCTATGAACTTAAACCATCTTTTGTCGAGAAAGCCAGCACCTACTACGATGCCAAGCCTGAATCGCGCGACTTCAAAGACGGGCGCACACTCGACGTCATCAACCAATGGGCCAGCGACCACACCGAACAAATGATCAAGAAAGCTCTTGAGGAAAACGAATTCAATCCTGAGGCGGTGAGTTATCTGCTCAACGCCATCTATTTCAAAGGAAAATGGAGCATGAAATTCAACAAGAGTGAAACCCAAAACGAGCCTTTCAACAAGGGAGAAAAAGTGCCGATGATGCACCAGGAATGCGAACTCACCTATGCCGACAACGACACATATCAATCCCTCTGCCTGCCTTACGGTAACGGTGCCTATTACATGACCGTCATGTTGCCTCACGAAGGCAAGACCACTGACGACATCCTCAATCAGTTGAACGGACAAAGCTGGAACAACAACCTCCATCAGATGTACACCCACATCGTCGACGTGAAACTTCCACGTTTCGAGACCAACACGGACTTGAATCTAGTAGAAATCATGTCAAGACTAGGTATGCCGACTGCTTTTGACCCCAACCAAGCCCATTTTGATGATTTCTGCAACGCCCCCACTTATATCGAACTCATGAAACAAGTGGCCAAAATCAAATTGGACGAAGAAGGCACTGAGGCTGCTGCAGTTACGGTAACAGGTATGAACACCACTTCTGTTGAAGAAGAGCCAGAACTGCCCTATGCCGTTTTCCATGCTGACCGCACCTTTCTTTATGCCATTAGCGAAAAGTCGACGGGAGCCATCTTTTTCATCGGAAAATACACAGGGAAATAAGTCCCAAACAACGACAAAACAAAAAACCG
The DNA here is from genome assembly GCA_902794155.1 of uncultured Bacteroidia bacterium. Classification (GTDB taxonomy): domain Bacteria; phylum Bacteroidota; class Bacteroidia; order Bacteroidales; family F082; genus Limimorpha. Next base: position 87,522 of record CADBGN010000001.1, on the reverse strand, counting down.
CTGCCCAACTTGACAGCGGTTTTTTATTATGTAAACCAAAAGGTTATTCCTCGTTCCCGATGGCATTCTTCATGATGCCGATTTTGGAACTTTCAATGAAATCAAGGATAAAATCGCGGTCTTCCGAAACGGGAAGGTTTTCACGGATATATTGCACCGATTGGCTGATATTCATTCCGACGCTGTAAATCACTCGATAGACATCCTGAATGGCATTGATGCGCTGACGGCAGAATCCACGACGCATCAGACCAATGGAATTGACGCCTGCATAGCACACAGGATAGCCAGGGCCTGTCTTCACAAACGGCGGAATGTCCTTATTAACCAAGGCACCACCGCAAATCATCACATGGGAACCAATACGGCAGAACTGGCTCACCGCTGCCAAACCGCCAAAGATAGCCCAGTCATCAACGGTGATATGACCCGCCAAAGTAGCCGCATTGGCCATGATGACATGGTTGCCAAGGTAGCAGTCGTGCGCGACATGGGTGAAAGCCATGAGCAGGCAATCATCGCCCACAACAGTTTTCCCTGAGGCAGCTGTGCCTTTGTTGACCGTTGCCGACTCACGCACCGTTGTACCGTCGCCGATATAGCAATAGGTAGTCTCACCTTTGTATTTCAAGTCCTGTGGAATGGCAGAGATAACCGCACCAGGGAAAATCTTGCAATTCTTTCCGATGCGGGCACCGTCCATGATGACAGCATTGGGGCCGATCCATGTGCCACTACCAATCACCACGTCTTCGCCAATCCATGCGAAAGCCTCGATCTTCACATCTTCAGCGATGCGGGCATTCGGGTGAATATAGGCTAAAGGCTGGTTCATGCTTAATATAATAAGGTGTGCTTTATCTTCCTAGCGAAAGAGGTGTTGGAGAAGTGGCCAGGCTTCACTGCAGTCACTTTACCAAGAATAGGACGACCGACCAAAGTGAGGTCACCGATGACATCCAACAGTTTGTGACGGGCGGGCTCGTTTTCGAAATAGAGTTCCACATTGTTCAGGATACCGCATTCCTTGACCGTGACTTTCGGTTTCTTGAAGAAAGCGGCAATGTGGTCTAGTTCTTCTGACGAAACATTGCGGTTGACAAACACAATAGCATTAGTCAAGTCGCCACCCTTGATGAGGTTACGGCTAATAAGCGTCTCAAGTTCATGCAGGAAAACAAAAGTACGGCAAGGTGCAATCTCGCTTTCGAAGTTCTTCAGATCGTGCAAGGAAGCATGTTGCTCGTCAAGCACCCTGGTATTGTATTTCACCTTTACATCGATTTGGAAAGAATCGGCCGGCTCAATCTTCAATTCAATGCCCAAGACTTCATTCTTATAGGAAATCGGCTCTTCGATGACAAGATAATTGCGTGGGGCATTCTGCTCAACGATACCCGCCTGATGAATGGCCTCAACGAAGAATTTGGCGCTACCGTCCATGATGGGAGTCTCTTCAACGTCGATGTCAATCAGCACATTATCGATACCCATGCCACGCAAGGCAGCCAAGACATGCTCAACAGTGTAAATCTTCACACCGCCCTTGCCGAGGGTCGTACCGCGCGCCGTATCAATCACATTGTCGACATCAGCCTCAATAATGGGTTGGGTTTCTATATCAATTCTACGAAAGCGAATTCCAGAATTTATAGGAGCCGGATTGAAGGTGAGGGTGCCGCACTGACGCGTGTGGAGGCCTGCCCCTTTAACACTGACTCTTTTTTTGAGCGTACATTGTTTATCTTGCATAAAAACTAAGTTGTGTGGAACTTTCCCACAAAAAACGGGCAAAAATAGGAAAATATTCTACAAGCGCCAAAAAAAACCGTATCTTTACACACTTTTTAGAAGAAAAACGAGCTGAAAGCGCACACAATGAAGCATTTAGGAAGAATTATAAAAATTACTATTTTTACTCTCGGAGCATTATTTTTCGTGATGTTAGTTTTAGCATTCACCTCAGTGCCATTTTATGCTTATTACCGTCTGGGGCAGAACCCGAACGAAAAGGAAACGCCTATGCAGCCTCGGCGCATCGTGATGTTTGGCGGAGCGGGAATGCCCTCCGAAGACAACCTAATGCGCCTTTACCACACGGCAGCATTGTCCAAGCATTTTGAAGCCCCTGTCATTTTGGTGCATCCTGAGGATTCACTTTGCCAAGCTGAAATGACCCGACTTCTTCGCCAAGATGGCATTGACAGCATATTATATATGACCGAAGGAGCTAACACACGCTCACAGGCATTGGAACTCATGGCGAACTATCCAGAACTGACTGAAGAGCCTTTCATCGTCGTCACCTCGCCCGAGCATGTCAGGCGCACGGTGAAATGCCTCAATAAGACAGGATTCCAAAACGTCATTGGGAAGGCGGCCTACCCTGCCACTGTCGATTTTGACCTGTCGCTGAAGAAACGGAAACTAGGCGGAAATGAAGCCATTCCATCCATTGAAAGCGTCAAAATGCGCTACACGTTTTTCAATTACTTGAAATTGGAGATTACCTGCGCGAGGGAATATTTCGCGCTGACATACTATAAGATAAAAGGTTGGATCTGAATTATCTGTAAAGACGTAGCGCGCTACGTCTCTACAGGATTAGGATTGTTTTTTCAATTCGGCCAATTCCTTTTCAAGGGCTTCCAGTTTGCGGGCCATTTCGTCAATATGGCGGAAACGGGCATTGGAGACCAGATATTGCCTTAACGGTTGTATAGGCGTACCCATAAACTCCTTGTTTTCCTCCTTGATGCTACCCATGATGCCGCTCTGTCCGCCAAACTTTGAACCATCGGCAATATTGATATGTCCAACAAAACCCGACTGGCCGCCAACAACACAATTCTTTCCAAGATGCGTCGAGCCACTGACACCCACCTGAGCCGCCAAAGCGGAGTTTTCTCCGATCTCTACATTGTGAGCCAAATGGATTAGATTGTCCAATTTAACACCTTTGCAAACGCGCGTTGAGCCCATGGTGGAGCGGTCGATGGTGGTGTTGGCACCGATTTCCACGTTGTCCTCGACGACTACATTGCCCACCTGCGGTATTTTCTCGTAATGTCCGTCAGACTGCGGCGCAAAACCAAAGCCGTCGGCACCAAGCACTGCACCTGCATGAAGAATACAGTTCTTGCCAATGACCGTATTGCGGTAAAGCTTTACGCCTGGGTATAAAACCGTATTGTCACCAATGACGCATCCGTCGCCGACATACACTTGAGGATAAAGCTTCACATTGTTGCCGATTCTGGCATTCTCGCCTACAAATACAAACTCACCAAGATACAGGTTTTCACCACATTGCGCTGTTGAAGAGACAAAAGCTAGCGAAGAAACACCTTGTTTGTTCTGCGTCATTTGGTCGTAGAAGGCCAACAGTTTTGCGAAGCAAGCATAGGCATCAGGAACACGAATCAAAGTGGCGCTGATGGGCGCCGTGGCCTCGAAATCATCATTCACGATGACAATGCTCGACTGGGTCTCATAGATATAGTGCGTATATTTAGGATTCGCCAAAAAGCTGATCATGCCCGGGGCGCCTTCTTCGATTTTGGCCACGTTCCAGACTTCGGCATTCGGGTTGCCTTCCACCTTGCCTTCAAGGATTCCAGCGATTTGAGTAGCGGTGAACTTCATGTATTTTAATGTTTGTAACTGAACGACAAAAACCACGGTTTATTATAGCAGTCTTTCAAAATCGCGCTTCAAGACGACGATAGCTTGTTCTACCATAGGATTAGGCAGTGCTACAAGGCTCTGCGCCAAAATGGACACATCCTCTTCGTCCTTCAACTGTTCAAAAGTGGTATTGATCTGGTTGACAAGTTCCTCCTTGGCGTTCAACACAGCATTCCAAGTATTATTGGAGACATAAAGCTGTTGGGCAAGGTTGTGTTCAAACTCTTCACGCACATTTTGCAACAAAAGCAAATGCAAGGTTCCTTTTTCCATGCCAGGGGTGTAGATGCGTTTCACCAATTGGGGTAGTTGGACGCGTTCGAGATAAAGCAGGAAACGTTCGTAAGCTTGTACCTTCAACGGCATAATAATCTTCAAGGCTTGTACCTTCAACTCATATTTGCCACTATTGCGAAGCTCTGCATCCTTCATTCTCGAAAGACGAAGCAAAACCATCAGAGCAGCAACCATCAACAAAAGGCCTGCTGCCATGATGGCGATAATAATCCAGTTGTTCATTTTCGTTCAAATTTGGCTGCAAAGGTACGGTTTTTCTGTCAATAATCAATTTTTCAACGTATTCTGCCAACCCTATCGAAAAAAGGCCTACCTTTGCCCATTCAAAGACGCGGGACTGCGTGACTTGGGACTACGAGACAACAGAAAGTCCCGTGTCTCGCGTCCCGAAGTCTCGTGTCAGTCAACAATTGACTACGTCGAATTATCATTTCAACAATTCAACAATCAACAATTCAACATATCATGAGCGAAATCATCCTTTCCAACAGAGTTTTGAACATGGCCGAGTCTGCAACACTAGCCATGACCAACAAGAGCCGTGAACTGAAGGCCCAAGGCATCGATGTCATCAGCCTGAGCATCGGCGAGCCCGACTTCAACACGCCCGAATCGGCCAAGCAAGCCGGTGTCGATGCCATCAACAACAACGACACGCACTACCCACCTGTGCCTGGCACGCCCGCGCTGCGCAAGGCCATTGCCAACAAGCTGAAACGCGACAACGGTCTGGATTATAAGGACACAGACATCCTCGTTTCGAATGGTGCAAAGCAGGCCATCAACAACGTGCTTCTGGCCATCGTCAACGATGGCGACGAAGTCATCATCCCCGCCCCGTTCTGGGTATCCTACCCCGAGATGGTGAAACTAGCCGGTGGTGTGCCCGTCATCGTTAAGAGCGACATGGCCCACGACTTCAAGATCACTGCCGAACAACTTGAAAAAGCCATCACACCCAAGACCAAGGCTTTATTGATCAATACACCTTGCAACCCCAGCGGCAGCGTCTTCACCAAAGCTGAGTTGACTGCCATCGCAGAGGTGCTGAAAAAATATCCAAACATCATCATCATCTCCGACGAGATCTATGAATTCATCCAATACGAGCACAAGCACGAGAGCATGGGACAGTTCGATTTCCTGAAAGACCGTCTCGTCCTCGTCAACGGCGTCGCCAAAGGCTATTCCATGACGGGTTGGCGTATCGGCTACATTGCTGCTCCGCAAGCCATCGTGAAGGCCACCAACAAGATCCAAGGCCAAATCACCTCCGGTATCTGCACCATCGCCCAAGCCGCTGCTGCCAAGGCCATGGAACTCAGCCCTGAGAACTCGAAGGAGATTCAAGACATGCTGGCCGCCTTCCGTCACCGCCGCGACACCTTCGTGAAGCTGCTGAACGAGATCCCCGGCGTGAAGTGCAACACACCCGCCGGCGCCTTCTATGTCTTCCCAGAGATGAAGTCATTCTACGGCAAGACCGACGGCGAAACCGTCATCAAGGGCAGCGACGACCTCTGCATGTGGTTGCTCTACAACGCTCACGTAGCTTGCGTGGCTGGCAATGCCTTCGGCAACGACGACTGCATCCGCCTTTCGTATGCCACGAGCGAGGACAAACTCATTGAGGCTGTAAAGCGCATCAAAGCCGCTCTTACCAAGCTGCATTGATTAAAAGAATGCTGAATGTGGAATGCTGAATGCTGAATGCAGGACTATGCACAATCAGCATTCAGCATTCCTAATTCCTCATTAAAAAAACAATACCATGATCATCTTATCCACCGCGGCCATTCTCCCCATCTTCAACCAAGCCATTGTCGACTATCATAAGTTCGACGATGTAGACCATTCCTGTGCCAATCCCTACGAAGAAAAGACCATCGAATGGTATCTTTATTATAAGGCGTGGATCGACACGGTACAGTGGCATCTCGAAGACCTGATTCGTGACCCGAACATCGACCCCGTGGAAGCTTTGGCCTTGAAGCGCCGCATCGACAAGTCAAACCAAGACAGGACAGACATCGTGGAGATGATTGATGGCTATTATTTACTTCTGTTCCAGCGTGTGGAGTCGCAACCCAAAGCTACACTCAACACGGAAAGCCCTGCCTGGGCCATCGACCGGCTTTCGATTTTGCAACTGAAAATCTATCACATGAAGGCCGAAGTGGAACGCACCGATGTCAGCGAAGAGCATAGAGCCAAATGCCAAGCCAAGTTGGACGTGCTGATGGAGCAAAACACCGACCTCTGCACCGCCATTGACCAACTGATGGAATGTTACAAGACGGGAGAAAAGGTGATGAAGGTTTACAAGCAGATGAAGATGTACAACGACCCCGCATTGAACCCTGTGCTATACGGGCAAAAATGAAGAAGCTCCTCGTCATACGATTCTCTGCCTTGGGCGACATCGCCATGACAGTGCCTGTCATCCACGACTTGGCTATGCAATATCCCGAGGTGGACATCACCATGCTCAGCCGCGAGATGGCGCGACCCCTGTTTGAGCGAATGCCCCAAAATGTGCATTTCTTTGCAGCCGATTTGAAAGGTCGTCACAAAGGCCTGCTTGGGCTCTGCCGCCTTTGGCGCGATGCCCATCTGAGCAACTTCGACTACATCGCCGATTTCCACGATGTATTGCGTACCTGGTGGTTGCGCACCGAGGGCTGTTTGCGCCGAAAAAAAGTCGCCAAAATCGACAAGGGACGCAAAGGCAAAAAAGCCTTGACGCGACAAAAAAACAAGGTTTTTGTGCAGCAAGCCACATCTTTTGAGCGTTATGCCAAGGTGTTGGAACAGTTAGGTTTCCCAATCAAGCAACAATTCGTAAAACTCGACTATTCAGCTTTTTGCGAGACGCAAAAAGCAGACAATGAGACATGGGTGGGCATCGCGCCCTTTGCCAAGCATCCCGCCAAGGTTTATCCTTTGGAAAAGATGGAGCAGGTCATCAAGGCCTTGAGCGAAAGGGATAACACACGCGTCTTTCTTTTCGGTGGCGGAGCAGAGGAAAGCCTGCAGATTAATAGCCTTTGCGGCAAATACAACAACGTGCAGCCCGCCAAAAGCCAGCAAGGCTTGAGAGGCGAGCTTGCCTTGATGGGCCAATTGGACATAATGCTCTCCATGGACTCCGCCAACATGCACTTGGCATCGTTGGTGGGCACACGGGTCGTTTCCATCTGGGGCGGCACGCATCCTTACGCCGGTTTCCTGGGCTGGAACCAAAAAGCAGAAGATTGCATCCAGTTGGATTTGCCCTGCCGACCTTGCTCGGTGTATGGCAACAAAGCTTGCTCTCGCGGCGACTTCGCTTGCATGAACAGCATTACGCCTGAACAAATCATAGGCAAACTAAGCCCTAACTTGAGATGAGCGCCTCCCCCATTGCTGGTATGTTCGACCGCATCTCGCCAAAGTACGATGCGCTCAACCACCTGCTCTCCTTAAATATAGATAAAGTGTGGCGGAGAAAGACCGCCAAATCCGTCGCAAAGAGCCAGCCCAAAACCATTTTGGACCTTGCCACAGGCACAGCAGACTTAGCCCTCGCCTTGGCAAACCAGAATCCAAAGGCACACATCATCGGCATGGACATTTCCGAGAAAATGCTGGAAATCGGGCAAAAGAAAGTCAAAAAACAAGATCTTGGAAAGCAAATCGAATTACGTTTAGGCGACGCTGCCCACCTACCTTTTGAGGATGGCTCTTTCGATGCAGTCACGGTGGCCTTCGGGGTGCGCAACTTTGAGGATTTGGACAAAGGCCTTTCGGAAATCAGCCGTGTATTGACGCCTAGCGGACAAGCCGTCATCTTGGAGTTTTCGATGCCAGAGAGGTTCCCCGTGAAGCAGCTCTACCGATTTTATTTCAAGCGTTTGCTGCCAAGAATCGGAAAGACCGTCTCAAAAGACTCCAGTGCCTACGCTTACCTTCCCGCTTCAGTGGAACGGTTTCCGAGACCAAAAGCCTTTCTTGAGTTGTTGGCACAACACGGGCTCATCCATGGTACCGTTCGTCCATTGACATTCGGCATTGCCACCTTATACTGCGCCGAAAGGCAATGAAACGTATTTTTTTCCTATTTTTGCCGCCGTTAACTGCAATAAAAGCGGTCGAACCTCGTTAATATCACGTTTAAAACCTTTGCATCTTGAAAAAAGCACTGAAAATACTAGCTATCGCTCTGTTGCTTGCCGCAACGGTCGTCCCAACACAAGCCCAGCGTAGGGTTGTCCATTATTTGCCCAAATACGAACAGGAACCATATCATTTCGGATTCCTATTGGCATACAACCAAATGAGCTACACCATCAAGACCGTTGACGACTACCAAAACAGGCCTCAGCCTAACAACTCATGGCCAAACGGTAGCTACAGCATTCCCAACACAAAGAACCTGTACGTCTACAACGTGGAGACCCTACAGACACCCGGGTTCACAGTAGGCATCATTGGTAGCAAAAGATTAGGGCGGTATTTTGACTTGCGTTTCATCCCTTCGCTAAGTTTTAGCGAGCGTCGGTTGCGCTACAAGATCGGCATCCTTGACAACAACGACGAAATGGTGATGAAAGACGTCACCAAATCAATTGGCACCACCTTTGTCGAGTTTCCACTTAATATCAAATACCGCTCAAAGAGATACAACAACATTGGAGCCTATGTGTTTGGAGGCATCAACCCCAAACTCGACTTGGCCTCACAAAAAGACAATAAAGAAACCGACAGCCAAGGCAACGAGTTTATTAATAACTTGGTCACCAAGCGATTCGATATTGCAGGAGAACTTGGTGCGGGATTTGACATCTACAACCAATGGTTCAAGATGGGCATTGAAGTGAAAATGAGTTATGGCATGCTTGACATTGTTAAGAGCGAAGCATTCATTTATACTGCTCCTATCGACCAGTTACGCAACAAATTATTCCAAGTATCCGTCTTGTTTGAATAATTATTGCACATTTATAAGACTATAAATCAATAATTTATAAAAAAGTTGACAATTTTCTATTTAATTTTATTGTTAGTAACGAAATTTTGTCTAATTTTGCAGCGTCAAAAATGACACGAAGTGGTCTCTTCGTCTAGTCTGGTCAGGACGTCAGGTTTTCATCCTGGTAACTCGGGTTCAAATCCCGGAGAGACTACCAAAAACAACCCTAACTCGTTGAAAATCAGAGTTAGGGTTTTTTATTTGCACTATTTTGCCCCCACCGTGTCAACCACGTGTCAACCGATAACGAAAATGTAGTCCAAAAAAAGGAAGCCATGACTATCATGGCTTCCTCGTTTTGCGTGGGAACTGTTGGAGGGTCGGAGTGGTTAAGTTCACATTTTTCAAAAATCCAAAGACGTGATATTCAATGCAATATCATATAATATCAATCTCTCTACAAGTTACTCTATCGGATGGCGTCGCAAATCAGGGGACTACTTGCGCCCCTACTCTATTCATATTACTTTTGCGCCCCAGTCCCCTAATACTGGCTGCAAAATTAATAAAAATCAACAACTAAACCCTACAGTATGATAGAGATTAAGTACAACACGAGGGTCTTCATCGACCCCAAAACAAAGCACATCAAAATTCGGGTGCGCTGGAACAAGAATGAAACCACTTTTTCACTAAGCTATCGTGCAGACCCTGAAAAATGGGACGGTAAAGCTCAAAGACCACAGCCAGGTACAATGCACAAATTCAACGACCAAAATTGTAGCGCACGAATTATCACCATTGCGATTGAAGAAGGGTTGGATCAAATCAAGGCCGCTTTCATGAAATGCGATATTGACTCTATAATGCCATCGAAAGAAACCCTAAAGTCAATGGTACGGAAAGAGCAGCCAGAGAAAGAGCCTGTCAGACCGAGAAAGACCTTATCTGAGCTATACGAGGAATATCAAGAGTCAAAGCGTGATGATCGAAACCTGATGAAGACTTCCTGTTATAAATTCAATCAGGTCTGGAATCATTTGGTTGAGTGCCACCCGGATATTACACTGGAGGAACTTACCAAGGAAAAACTTCATAAATTGAAGAGTTGGTATATCCAAAATGGTTATAGCAATACCACAATTGCTAATAGGTTTAAATATCTGAAATCTTTCTTCATATGGTTGCAGTCTGAGGGATATGAGCTACAACCTGGAGTGTTCGCCTACAAGCCAAATCTAACCATTGTTTCAAAAACCGTCACCTTCTTGAAATACAATGAGTTGATGGATTTTTACAATTTCAAGTTCGCCGATGATGAAAAGAATTTTGATTTGGTCAGAGATATGTTCTGCTTCATGGCCTTCACCTCATTAAGATATAGCGACTTGGAGAATCTAAAAAAAGCGAATGTGTTTGATGACCATATCGAGGTCTGCACAAAGAAAACTCATGACAAACTATCCATCCCGCTTACCATTCACGCCAAGGAAATCATCAACAAATACAAAGACGAGGATTATAAAAACGGCAAGATGTTCAGGGTGTATGCCAACCAGAAAATCAACGAGCTTTTGAAAGAGGCAGCGAAGAAAGTGGGGCTTGACAGAGAAGTCGTTTTAATCCATTACCAAGGCAATAGCAGGATCGAGGAAGTGAAGAAGTTCTATGAGATTATTGGTTGCCACGATGCCAGAAGAACTTTCGTCTGCTGCTCACTTGCCTTCGGAATACCGCCGACCGTTGTAATGAGTTGCACGGGGCATAGCACATACAATGCAATGAAACCATATATCGAGGTCGCCGACGAGACGCAGCGGTTAGAACCGGCAAAGTGGGACAAAGCCGATAATCAAAGCGACATTAGAAGTGACATAGCACAAAAACTCGAAGGAGTTGATGAAGCTACATTGAAAAAAGTGTTGGAATTGCTGAAATCTACTTAAAAAGCACATCAATATTATCAAAAAGTAATATCTTTGCGTAAATTTTTAAGCGATGACGGAAATTGCATTATTGAAACCCGACAACGAGGTATGTTATAACACACGAAAATCACGGCTTTACAATAGGACGCGAAGGGGATTGCTCTCTCATGTGCGCAAGGGCGTATATATGCCTTCATATATGACAGACAAGTTTATGATAGGTTGTAATGCTGTCGAGAACGGTTGCTTGGTCTATCATTCAGCCTTGGAGTATTATGCTCTTCATACGCAATCGTTTAATTGGTTGTATGTCCATAGCACCACACCTTTTCGGACATTTGAACATTTAAACGAGACATACATTTACAAACCCGTCAATTATCTGGTAAATTTCCATACCGACCTTACCAATGAGGACTATCCTATTCGGGTCACATCATTAAGCCAAACCATTATCGACTGCATCCGTCATATTGACCTTGCGGGCGGCTTGGAAGAACTTATGACCTCCTTGGATTGGATTGGACTTTGCAAGCTTGACGAGACCGAAATGATGCAATGCCTTGATGCCGTTCCTATGAAAAGCGTCTATCAAAGGGCTGGATACTTGCTTTCTATCTACAAAGACCAGATTGGGCTGTCTGAAGACTTCTTCAATCATTGCAAAGATCGGATGGGAAACAATGTCAGCTACCTATCGCCCGACGAAGACTGTAATGCATACGATAAATACTGGAAAATCTGTGTACCGAAAACACATAATGGTATGAAATCATAATCCAAATACTATTTCAAACGCTTGTCCCAGTCGTGGCATAATCGGTGAGAAATACTGCCCTTCAACAAGTTTAAACAAAACAACTACTTTTTTTCAAGATAGTGTAGTTCTTTGTCGTTTTACTCATACCTGCTCTTAATCCTATGTTTATCCAAAAAGTCGTCAATATCAGACCGTTTCACATAGACTTTTCTCCCGAATTGGCTAAAAGCAATCCGTCTTTCATCCCTGTATTTTTGAAACTGTCTCATTGAAACTCCCAAATACTCACAGGCGGTTTTTGAGTCAAGCCATTCATCTTCTTTCTGGGCCATGAGTCGCTCAACCTTGTCTTTCAATTCATCCAAAGTCTTTATGATGTTTTCCCAAGCTTCCTGTGGAATAACCACTACCGAATAATGTCCCTCTTTTATTGATGGCATAACTATCAGATTTCAAACATTTTTCCTGCGTCAAAAGTGAGATGCTCCCCATGTGAGACATAACCCAATTGGTTGGAGACGCACTTGGTGTTGCCAATGATGCCGTCTATATTGCGATGTGAATGGCCATAGATCCAGTATTCAATCGGGCTGTCAGCGATGAAGTCAAACAGTTCCACTGTGAAAGCTCCGTTGATAGTGCTTCCCTTGAATATTGGGTCGGTCAACAGGTATGAAGGGACATGATGGGTCGCCACGATGATGTGCTTAGCCTTGCTTTCACCGACCGCCTTCTTCAGAAAATTGAAACAGCGTTCATGCTCTTCGTTGAATCGGGTAAAAACCAGCCGTTTTCCACTTGCCATGATGCGGTAGAAGTCAGAGACAGAGCGTTCAGTCATGTAAGCATATTGAATCGGTATCTTTGACCACAGCGTTGTGGCAATCAAGTCAATTTCATCGGACAATGGTACTACAGCATTATAGCGGCAATGTACATTCTTTCTTATCTCCAAATCCCAACCATCGGTCATTGTGTCGATGTCGTAATACTTGTAGAACTCGTGGTTTCCTGGAACGACGATGACTTGATGATAATTCTCTGATGCCCAGTCCAAGAATGGGTGGCTTGAATAGTTGTCGTCACCAAGATATCCGATGTCGCCAGCGAGTACCAGCACATCCCCCGTCACCTGCAATGGATGGGATTTCAACCACGATCCGTTTTCGTGGAACTCCAAATGTAAGTCAGATGCGTATTGGATTTTCATTGTTGTTCCTCCTTCAACCATGTTTCTTCAATTATTCGTTCAACTTCCTTGTGTACCCGTGGATCTTCATCATTTTTCAAGGTCAAGGCCAACGAGAGCCGATCCACAAAGCCCTCATCGGAAATGATGGGCGGGTATTTCCAAACTTCGATTTTATACGCCCCGTCCCATGAATTGATTCGCTCGAAATTTTCCTGTTTGACCTTGTCCGTCCGCTCAACTGCCACTAAAGTTTTCAGGGCATCAGGTACGAGCATGGAATAATGCGCCAAAGCACTGATGCCACCTTGCATATAGGATGTTTCTTCTTTTATATTGTCGCAATAGAAGCTTTTTTTCAAAGGAGACTTCAACAAAGGCAACGCTTTCTCCCATAACGCTTTTCCTCTCAACTCGAAATGCAGCCTTTTTTCTTTGTTGGCATCTACAACGAGGGTGCATAGTTCCAAATCCTGCAACACCTGTAGTGCCAAGGTCAAAGTGAGGTATTTGTAGGGCATTATTTCTGCTAATTCCTTTGAGCTACGACCTTCCAAGTTTTTTGCTTGCAAGTGATAGAGCAGCACATATTGGGCTGGTGCAGTCAATTCCGTTGCTGTTCTCCTTCCGTCGCGGCTATCCATCACCAATCCTGGCAGGTAGGCATATTTACCCGACACCACGAAAAAGACCTGTTTGTCCATCAGCCTCATCCGTTGGTTGTAGTCCAAGGCATCGAACCAAAAGGCGCATGGGAAGCCATTGTTGATAGAAACCATATCAGCCATCTTTTTACAAGTCTTCGGGGTGTAGTGTTCCAATGGATACTTGGACTTTAACAGGATGACGCTTTGACCTAGTGTCTCCAACTTGAAGAAGCGAAAACTCGACCGCATTTCCAGGGTAATCCCCTTAAGAGACTTGGCCTCAATTTCATCCAAAGAATAACTTCTGCTCGCTATTACCAGTGTATTGCACATAGTTTATGTAGTATTTTATAAAATTCATAAAACACTGCAAAAATAGAAAAAAACTGACAATAAAGAAGGAAAAAACGAAAGTTTTTTTGGGGATAGCTATCATACGGATTTATACTTACTTTTCTGACAATGGATATTCCATCAGCATCTGTTTGGCCAAGGGAACATACCAGTCGCGGACTTCATCAGCGGTCGGTGTGTGATTACCGGGAAAATGGTACGCCCTGTTATAATGCTCCAAAAAGAGCGGCTCAAAACGGGCCAATGTGTCGCCTTCGCCAAACAAGCCCCAGATACGGTCCTTGTAGTCGGGATTGTAGCTGTTGAACTGTATAGCCTCCAACTCGGCGAACTCCTCAATCAAGGATTCATCAATGACGAACTCCTGGATGCCGTCCTTGCGGGGAGATTTGTATTCGTGCTTGCCAATGCGCTTTTTCAAGAATTCCGTCATCTGAAAGTGAGGGTTCCCAAGCAAAGCAGGAATGCCTACTGAGGGAGCAATCATTTGGGCGTAGAACGATCCACAGCTGTTGCCAATCAAAAGGTCGGGCTTCTCACGGTCAATCAGTTCCCTTATGAATCCAATGGCTGCTTTCGGATGCCTCGGCAGGTCGGGAGTCAGCACCTCTGCAAGGCCATCAAATGCCTCTCGTAATGCCAAGGCTGGTACACATTGGCCGCTGGCAAAGAAACCGTGAAGGAACAATATCTTCTTCATCCTCTTGTCCATTTTTTATTCAGAACCACTTTCATTCAATTTGCGCTCTATCTTGTTTAGTGTGTCGAAGAACCGATAGGTAGCCACAGCGGGACCGAATAGCAACAAGCCAAAGGTGTTCCATCCAAACATGTGCCACCAAGAAGTGTATGGACCATCTATTTTCAGTTCAATCGCTTTGGTTTTCAGCTTCTCTGCAATACGTGACATCCATACAAGCGTGTAAATAAACGCTGTAGGAATGCCCAAGAGATAAGCCACCCAATATCGTTGCGTTTTGAACCCGAGGATTTTATCTAACTCATCCTGTAACCCGCCAAAAGGCATGTAGAAGAGGAAGAATAACCCAAAAGTACAAAAGTCGATGCATCCGAGCAAAAATCCTAGTCTATTGGTGTGTTGGTATCTCATTTCTTCAAACAAACAGGTCTTCTGCCGTCACTTCTGAATCCACAACTTCTTTGTTTACTCCATCAGCGACTCCGAAAGTGGTGACGAAAGTGCTAATCAATCCGTAAGAAACCTTCTCCTTCTCCTTGAACAGTTGAATCCTTCTGCGGACATCATCGGCGTATGATTTCTTGATGGTAAAAGGCCCCACGCTGAATTTCATTTCGCAAAGATTGATGTTTCGGTCGCCCCGTTCAATCACGAGGTCAATCTGGGCCTTTTGCTCATCTTCGTTTTTGGACGGGATATAGCGCCATGACGATGCCGCTGTGGAAATGCCGGAAATTCCAAGACGCTGTCGGATTTGAGCTAGGTGCGTGAAGCAAATCAGCTCAAAAGCATATCCCTGCCACGACTCGACGCTGTGGGAATTGTAATTGTGAGTCCACCACTGCTCATCCTTGCTATCGATGCCATCCACAAACTTGTAATAGAACAGGGTATAAAAATCCACAAGCCTGTACAAAGTCCCCCGGGACTTGTTCCCGTACTGCTGGAAAGATATGATGAAGTCACAACGTTCCAAGTTTTTTAGCACTGTAGTCAGACGGTCTCCATCAAGAGAGGTTGCGCCTTGGATTTCTGTGAATGTCATGCCTTCGTGGTTCCTATTCAGGAGACTCACAATCTCCAGATACTTGTCCGCCTTGTTGAATACGGCATTGTACAGCTCGTCAAACTCCGTCCTCAGCTCAGCATTCTTGCGGAAGAAAATACGGTCGATATTGCCGATAAGTGTCTGGCTTGGATCCAATAGACTCAGATAGAATGGTATGCCCCCCATCAACATATACAGTTGCAGGATCTGGTAACGGCTCCAGCGGATGCCCCGGCTAAGAAGATACTCCTCCGTCTCCTTCAGCGTGAACGGACGGATATAGATATTGTTTGTGATTCGCGCGTGCAAGCCGCCGGGATTGTCCACCAGTTTGTCCATCATCCACGACGAGGCCGACCCACTCGCAATCAGCATAATGTCAGATCTCCTTGCTCCCCAGCCGTTCCAAAATGACTCCAATGCTTCCACAAACTCCGACTGCGGCGTATCAATCCATGGCATTTCATCGATGAAGATGACCTTCCGCTTTTCTTGCGGCAACGACTCGATAAATTCCTCCAGCGCATCAAATGCGTCTTCCCAAGACGAGAACTTAGGCTGAAGCTGCATTCCGGCTGCCTTTTTCAACGCCTTTGCAAACCCTCTAAGTTGCTTCGTTTTGGACAGTTTGTGTCCTCCCACGTATGTGAAGTCATACTTCTTGTCAAAGAAAGTATCCACCAGAAACGTTTTCCCTACACGACGGCGACCGTACACGATGACGAACTCAGAGCGATCCGATTCATAGCAGCGCTTCAATTCCGCCATCTCTGCCTCGCGGGCAATTATCTTCGTTTTTTTCATATCACTCAATCTTTTGCCTGCAAAAATAACTAAAAAATAAACTCATCGCCAAAAAAATGCGACCTTTTTGTACTTTATCTCGATTATTTTGTAAGATAAAGTACATTTTGCTTGTATATTTAAAATAGCCGCCTTATAACCGTCCAAAGCCTTATACTTGAATGACAATATTTTACACAATCAGACAGCCATTATTGATGCTTGATTATGAGGAATAATCCAGCGACAATCGAGAAGGTGGCATCATTTGAGTTTGGACACTTATGACTTTGTTCAACCCCATCTGATTTAGCCAGTCTGAACAACATATAGGAGCCAATACCCCACGAAAAGAACGAAAAAACGGGGTTGGCTCTTTTTTTTGCTCGTTTTTTCTTCCTTGTATTATTCCTTAACAGCCTTATATATAGAGAATTACATTATTATTTACTAACCATTAAAAGAAAGGAAAACTATGATTAAAATTTTGAAGATTACGGGCGAAATCATCTTTATCGTCCTGGGTGGAATTGAATTGATAGAAACCATCCGAAACTTGAAGAAAGAAAAACAAACACGAACCACCTAAAACTATTGAGCTATGACTAAATTCGAAAAAGGTGGCGACATTTTCATCTTGGTTTTAGAGACAATCGTGGTTATCGCAAAGAACAGCAAGAAACTACGGAAGCTAATCACCAAGAAAGCATCGAAAATCAAATAACAACTAAAACAACACATTATGAACAACGAAATCATTACGGATGAGGTTATCACAGAACAACCACATCCAAATTTCATTGAGAGCAACACCCAGGCTATTACACTTGGGGAAATTGCAGACAAATGTATCGTACCGACATTCAGCGACAACAGCCTTACCATCAGCCATCAAGATTTTTGCTTGGCCACTTACAAGGCAGCTGAAGATATTTTCGGACAACTATCACCTATCGAATGCCGGGTATCACATCCCATCAACGGAAGAATGTGCGTCTTCGATATGTCTTCAGATATATGGATATAACCCTCGGCCAGATGCACATGGCCGACAGTGAGCCGCCATGCTTCCATCGGTCGGATCAACGAATCGAAGACCAGCTGGTACAATGTCAGCATGCCAGGATTGCGGTCCTTCAGGTAGTCGGTGATGCGCTGCCTGGCGTCGGGAGGTACAGGTATCCTCTTTTTCGGCTCTTCGCGCTTGGCCTTGATCGTCGCAAATGGGTTTTCCTTGGCATAGCACTTTTCTACGCACCACGAAAAGAAAGCCCTCCCCTGCTTCAGTCGGTTATTGTAGGACCGCCCGCGCAGGCCACCGGCAAACAGATCGTCCATGAAGCGAACCGCCAGGAGCCGGCCAAAGGATCCAATCGGAAGATCCTTGCACTCCTTATCCACCCAGTCGGTGAAGACATTGCGGAACGACTTATACGAGCGCATCGTGTCCGGACGAAGCTCCGACTCCTTTTCTTTTATATAGGTGTCGGCCACCATGCGCACCGGCATGAGCATACGGACGTTGCGGCTCTCTCCGAACGGAGTCCATCCACCGGCAAGTTGCCCGTTGATCTGAATGCAGATCCGCGCTGCGTGCTGTTTGAAGTCGGCCAGGCAAGCATACCTTTTCCGCAACACGTTCAGCTTTACGGCGTGCCGTTTGAGCTTCCCGGTAGCCGGGTCGACGGCATGATATTCAATGCTCCAGCCATGGGCGTTGTGCTTGACTACGGCGGGAATGTAGTCAACAAAACCAAAGTTTTTTTCAGCAGGAAGATTTTCTTGATTCGATTTAGACATTTTTTTTCTTTCCCCCGGCATCATCCAGGGGAAAGAAAAACGTCATGAAATTTGTGCCAATTTTGCGCCGATTTTTTCTTTATTTTTGCGCAAATCACTGATTTACAGTGTTCGTGGGAACTGTTGGACGCTTTGATGGCTTATATATGCGTATTGCTGAATAATAACTTTCTAATTTTCAATATTTTTGAGTAGCCAACTACTCTTTTTTACTCAATCATTATTCAAACGTTTCCATAAATCGGGGGTGTACTTACCACCCAAATTTTTCATATTATCTTTGCAGCCTACACCCCGGATTTTACCAGGTGATTTCTGGGTGCAAATGTAATAAAAGCATCAAATATTGAGATAATATGATTGAAATTAAGTATCGAACGAGAGTCTTTATCGACCGAAAGACAAAACGCATTACCATCCGCGTAAGATGGAACAACAATGAAACCTCTTTCACTCTAAATTGCAAAGCCGATCCCGAGAAATGGGACGGCAACTTACAACGCCCCATGCCTGGCACCATCCATAAGTTCAGCGACCAAAACTATAGTGCCAAAGTCATTTCCAACATCATCAATGAAGGTCTGGACATGATTAAAGTTGCCTTTACAAAATGTGAGCTTGATTCCGTTGTACCGTCAAAAGAAATCCTTAAAACGATGGTGCGCGGCGAGCAACCTGAGCAAGAGCCTGTCAGAGTAAAAAAGACATTATCCGAACTATATGAGGAATACCAAGAATCAAAGCGCGACGACCGAAATCTAATGAAAACATCATGCTATAAATTCGTTCAAGTTTGGAATCATTTGGTTGAATGTCACCCAGATATTACACTGGAGGAACTCACAAAGGAAAAACTTCATAAACTAAAGAGTTGGTATATCCAAAATGGTTACAGCAATACCACAATCGCTAATAGGTTTAAATACTTGAAATCCTTTTTCATATGGCTGCAATCGGAGGGATACGAACTACAACCTGGTGTTTTTACTTATAAACCGAATCTAACCATTGTTTCAAAAACCGTTACCTTCTTGAAATACAATGAGTTGATGGATTTCTATAATTTCAAGTTCGCCGATGATGAGAAAAACCTAGAGTTGGTCAGGGATATGTTCTGCTTCATGGCCTTCACCTCATTAAGATACAGCGACTTGGAGAACCTGAAAAAGGCAAATGTCTTTGATGACCATATCGAGGTCTGCACAAAGAAAACCCACGATAAGCTTTCAATTCCGTTGACAATCCATGCCAAAGAAATCATCAACAAATACAAGGACGAGGGCTATAAAGACGGCAAGATGTTCAGGGTGTATGCCAACCAGAAAATCAACGAGCTTTTAAAAGAGGCCGCAAAGAAGGTGGGGCTTGACAGAGAAGTCGTTTTAATCCATTACCAAGGCAACACCAGAATCGAGGAAGTGAAGAAGTTCTATGAGATTATTGGTTGCCACGATGCTAGAAGAACTTTCGTCTGCTGCTCACTTGCCTTCGGGATACCGCCGACCGTTGTAATGAGTTGCACGGGGCATAGCACATACAATGCAATGAAACCATATATCGAGGTCGCCGACGAGACGCAGCGGTTAGAACTGGCAAAGTGGGACAAAGCCGATAATCAAAGCGACATTAGAAGCGACATAGCCCAAAAACTCGAAGGTGTTGATGAAGCTACATTGAAAAAAGTGTTGGAATTGCTGAAATCTGCCTGATGTAAAAAATGAAAAACATGGCGATACTATGGCGGTAAGTCTTTTTATTACCACTTGCCGCCGCCATGCTATCAACACCTTTTTGTGGCTTTTTTCCAAGCTTCCTGTTGAATAACCACTACCGAATATTGTCCCTCTTTTATTGATGGCATAACTATCTGATTTCAAACATTTTTCCCGTGCCAAAAGTGAGGTGCTCCCCATGTGAGACATAACCCAATTGGTTGGAGACGCACTTGGTATTGCCAATGATGCCGTCTATATTGCGATGGGAATGGCCATAGATCCAGTATTCAATCGGACTGGCAGCGATGAAGTCAAACAGTTCCACCGTGAAAGCTCCGTTGATAGTGCTTCCCTTGAACATCGGGTCGGTCAACAGGTATGAAGGGACGTGATGTGTGGCCACGATGATGTGCTTAGCCTTGCTTTCACCGACCGCCTTCTTCAGGAAATTTAAGCAGCTTTCATGCTCATCGTTGAATCGGGTAAAATCCAGCCGTTTTCCACTTGCCATGATGCGGTAGAAGTCGGAAACGGAGCGTTCAGTCATGTAAGCATTTTGAATCGGTATCTTTGACCATAGGGTCGTAGCAATCAAGTCAATTTCATCGGACAATGGTATGACAGCATTATAGCGACAATGTACATTCTTTCTTATCTCCAAATTCCAACCATCGGTCATGGTATCGATGTCGTAATACTTGTAGAACTCATGGTTTCCGGGAACAACGATGACTTGCTGATAATTCTCTGATGCCCAGTCCCAAAACGGATGGTTTTTGTAGTTGTCGTCACCAAGATAGCCGATGTCGCCAGCGAGTACCAGAACATTGCCAGTCACCTGCATAGGATGGGATTTCAACCAAGAGCCGTTTTCGTGAAACTCCAGATGTAAGTCAGATGCGTATTGGATTTTCATTGTTGTTCCTCCTCGATAAATAGTTCACCCAAAGCCTCTAAATAGACATTCAACTGTTCTCTGTCAATCCTCAAGGAATTCATCAGGGCAGAAGCTGATTCTTCAGTGTTCACCAACTGCCTGAACTCATTCACCGTTTCCAAAATGGAGACAGGCACGCTGACAGGTTCTGTTTCCGTTCTTGCGGCCACCAGCAACACGATATCTCTTCTGTGCTTCTTGATGTCATCGCTGTTCACCTGCTTCCCAACTACTCTTTCTTTCAAAAGATTCAGATAAGCTCTTGCCTTAAGACAAATCAGCGATTCCAATGATGCCACTCGGATTCCGTTTACCATTTTACTGTTGCCTACGACAAACCGATACAAATCATCGTCCAAAACAATGGCAGACAAACTGTATTGGTAATCCTCCATCGGTATGGGTTCAATACGGACTTCTCTCGGTTCTCCCAACGATTCGGAATGTCTTGCCAATAGTTCAATTTGGCTAGGATAGCCTGTTTCGCTCGGCCTCCTGAAACGGTAGAGAGCGTATGCGGGTTCGCCATCATTGCGCTGCCGTTTTTCTATGGTATAGCCACCTTCATGGATGAAACTCCAAAAAGCAGAAACAAAATCCTTTGTCAATTGCTCGACTACAACAATCATATCGATGTCGTGAGTAACTCTTGGCGTAGTTCCTGCATCTTCCAAAATGACATTGCAAGCCGTGCCACCAATGATGATGTAATTGTCTGAATAGGAGCCTAAAGACTCTCTGAATTTGTTTAATCCTTCAACCATGTTTCTTCAATTAATCGTTCAACTTCCTTGTGTACTCGTGGATCTTCATCATTTTTCAAGGTCAAGGCCAACGAGAGCTGATCCACAAAGCCCTCATCGGCAATGATGGGCGGGTATTTCCAAACTTCGATTTTATACACACCATCCCATGAATTGATCCGCTCGAAATTTTCCTGTTTGGCCGTGTCCGTCCGCTCAACTGCCACTAAAGTTTTCAGAGCATCAGGTACGAGCATGGAATAATGCGCCAATGCATTGGTACCACCTTGCATATAGGATGATTCTTCTTTTACATTGTCGCAATAGAAGCTCTTTTTCAAAGGTGACTTCAACAACGGCAAGGCCTTCTCCCAAAGCGCTTTTCCTCTCAACTCGAAATGAAGTCGTTTTTCTTTATTGGCATCCACAACGAGGGTACATAGTTCCAAATCTTGCAACACTTGTAGTGCCAAGGTCAAAGTGAGGTATTTGTAGGGCATAATTTCTGCTAATTCCTTTGAGCTACGACCTTCCAAGTTTTTTGCTTGCATGTGATAGAGCAACACATATTGGGCTGGTGCAGTCAATTCCGTTGCTGTTCTCCTTCCGTCGCGGCTATCCATCACCAATCCTGGCAGGAATGCATATTTATCTGAAACCACAAAATATACGTTCTTTTCCATCAACCTCATCCGTTGGTTGAAGTCCAACGCATCAAACCAAAAGGCACAAGGCGAGCCGTTACTTTTCAATACCATTTCGGACATCTTAGCACAAGCTCTTGGCGTGTAGCGTTCCAAGGTATACTTGGGTTTGAGAAGGATGATGCTTAGTCCAACAATTTCCATTTTGAAGAAAACGAAACTTGTCCGTAATTCCAAAGAGATTCCCTTTATTGACTTGGCATCAATTCTCTCTACCTCGTATGCTTTATGAGCGATTATCAGTTTGTTGCACATATATCTATAGTGTTTTGCAAATTTCATAAAACGCTGCAAAAATAATAAATAAACCGAAAACAAGGAAGTAAAACGAAAGATTTTTGGATATTTACGCTATCCTATCTATACAAACATCCTTCCGGCCACAATTCTTGCACCACGCCCCCATCCAAACCTTATCGAACTGGTTGACGGCGGCTTCGACAAACTCAGGGTCATTGGTCAGGATGCCAGCTTCGAAGTTGCGCCTGTTTTCACTCTTCATACCCATACCTGCTCCTGTAAGGTTGGCCGATCCGATGTAAGCTGTCTCTGTGTCAAATATCATCAGCTTGAAATGCACCCTCGGACAGCATACCCTTTCCAAGTCTGTCGCAAGTATGGGATATTTGTCGAAGTCATCCCGAAACATCTGCCCTGGTTCTTTGGCATGTATCAATCTCACATCTACGCCTTTCTTCAACAAATCGGCAAGCATGGAAAGAAAAGGAACTGCATCATTACCCTTCATCACATACAGGTCTTTGATGTCAGCCGTACCAATCCATAATGAGTGTTTTACCGTGGCCACCCTTAATATGACCTCAGTGTAATGTTGCTCGTTTTGGATGTATTTGATGAAGGGTGAAGGCATGGGTTGTTTTGTTTTCAGTGGTCAAAAATACGAAATAATCGCAAAAGCACACGACCGGGACATGGCTTGAGCTGTTCATTTTTGTAATTTTGCGGCACATATAATATTATGGACGCAAAAGATTATATCCAAAAACTTAACCTCTCACCCCATCCCGAAGGTGGCTGGTATCGTCAGGTGTATGGCAACGACGAAAGTGGCGAAAAGCAGGTTTCCACCATCTATTATATGCTCTGCGATGGGGATTTCTCGGCTTTCCATCGTCTGCACAACATGATAGAGATTTGGTATTACCATGCAGGGGAACCGCTCGACATTTTTGTCATCACACCCGATGGAGATCTGACCGTGCATCACCTTTCTGCTGATGACGAAATGCAGGTTGTCATTGAGCCTGAGCAATGGTTTGCGGCGGAATTGCCTGGTAGAAAGGGATTCTCTCTCGTTGGTTGCGCCGTGGCACCTGCTTTTACATTTGGGAATTTCGAATTGGCGAAGAAGGAGACCTTATTATACGCTTTTCCGCAACATGAGATTTTAATTGATAGACTGTGTAGATAATCAACACTATGACATTCAACATCTACGGAAAGAAAGAGAATCCAAGCTTGCTGCTGATTCCTGGGCTGGGGGTATCCTTCGAGATATTCCTGCCTCTTATTGAACTGATGAAGGACAAATATTACATCGTCACCGTTGGCATCGATGGATTTTTGATTGGTAAGGAGTCTCATTTTACATCCGTTAACGACCAAGCCGGGCAGATAATCAGCTATGTTCAAGGGGATTTAAACGGACATCTGGATGTTGCCTATGGTCTCTCTTTGGGTGGAAAGATACTGTCCCGAATCATGGAACGGAACGAAATTGTGATTGACCACGCTATCATGGATGCAGCGCCGTTATTGCCCTTGCCCAAATGGAGTGTGGATCCGCTGCGATACTACCAGAGCTTAAACGTATGGACTTGCTACCACCGGACAGGCTTCTGGAAATTTGTCTTCCATTCGCATTATTTCGATGTGCTTTTGGACGAATGCAAGAAAGTGTGGCCATACGGAAAGGGTAAAGCAGTACGTGACGGATATAAGGATGTTTATACCAACAAGTTGAAATCCATCCAAGGAGCGCATATCTACTACTGGTACGGTATAAAGGAAGCGTTTGTGGCCAAGCCTCAGGCAGAGTATTTGCTTAAGCTCTTCCCTGACGCTCACATCGAGGTCTTTCCCAAAATGAATCATGGGCAACTGCTGATTGACCATCCGGAAGAGATAGCAGCGAGGATTTTGAATATGAAAGTAAGCAGATAAAACAATTTGAAGAGATTGCTATGATACAGAAACATTGCTTCGAGTGCGGAACATCTCTCATCGAAAAGGAACTTGAAGGCGAAGGAATCGTACCCTATTGCCCCAAATGTGAACAATACCGTTTCCCCATGTATAACGTGGCCGTGAGCATGATTGTAATCAACGAGCAGACCGGGAAAATCCTACTGATTAAGCAATATGGAAGGCCGTGGTATATCCTTGTGGCTGGCTATGTGAACCGTGGCGAGCAAGTGGAACACGCTGTCGGTCGTGAAATCAAGGAAGAGACTGGAATGACTGTCAGCCAAATTAAGTTCAACCGCACAAGTTTCTTTGAGCCTTCGAACACGCTGATGTGCAATTTCACGGCCTATGTGAAAGACGACAGCGAACTCTCACCCAACCAAGAAATCGACTCCTATCAATGGTTTACGCCGGATGATGCACGAAAGAACATCCGGCCTAACAGTCTGGCCGAAAGATTCCTGAATGCTTATTTGGATGAGTGAATTAGAAATTAAAGCATTCTCCAGTCGTGATACCTACCCGATTTTGGGCATATCAAGGCATTGGGTTGGTTCTTGCTATATACGGTCAACCCACAATGACTGCATTGCCAACAAGTAGATCCCGCTTCACCCAGATTTTCCCAGAAATGACCCGCACTTCTATTGGGGCAACTTCCACTGGTGGGCTGAATATCTTTTTGAACCACCGTACCGCATTTGGTGCATACATAATTAAAAATCATCGTCTTATCCCTAAATACGTGTCGGGCGCAACTTCAAATTATCGACAACAAAAGTAAATATTTTTTCAATCGCCTCGCCGATGACATCGAAATCGTCGACACACCTGAGCTTGTCAAATACATCCAAGACTTCACAGCCAAACACCTCGTCCCCCTCTTAGAGAAGGTTGCCTTTTCCCCCTTCTAATGGGGTCAGGGGGTTCCCTTTCGTAAGCACGTAAGTACGAATAACGATAGCACGAACTCATTTCGGCTCTATGATAGTCAAACCTCAAAATATACCAGTCTTCTCTATGGAATTTCTAAAGATGGTATACCTTCAAGCTTTATACGATTCTCATTACTAAGATTGGGTACATTTATAAATAATCGTTGTTTTGCGCGGCTTGCTGCAACATAATACACACGATGAGCATTATTATTGTACAAATCGGGAGCTACAAGAAATCCCAAATCATTTTCATCTTGTAAAATGACAAACACATTATCAAACTCTTCACCTTTAGACTTGTGTATGGTTTTATGCTTGTCATCAGAATCTCCGCTTTTCACTCCTAAAGCTGTATCTGCATAAGTGTGCGTTTCATAAAACGACTTATTTGCTGTACTGGTCTTAAATCCTTGCAAATTAAGTTGTAGATCAGTAGTCAAAATTTGAAAGAAATCCATCATTGTCCCATCTTTATAACGATTGTAGCTTTCCAATAAAAGCCGCAACATGACAATCGTTTTTGTCCTGTCTCTGTCAATAATGTCCAGTTGGTGCCAGGCATTTCGCAAATCATTCATCTTTGTGTATTCAACAGCTTTCAGCAAGGTTTTCACATACATTTGACGGCTTAGGTTACTATCAAAGTCCATTTCAAGAATCTTTTCCACAACCCTCGCTCCGTTTTTTCGTCGCATAGAGTTGGCAAGAATGTTAGGATAGGCCAGCGACTGAATTTCGTCAGAACCGCTAATCTCAATGCTTTTCTGATAACAGTCAAGCATGTCGCCCACCATCAATACAGGTTTCATTCCTTCCATGCCGTTTAACCAATTTTGAGCAAAGTCTGTCCGAATGACATTCAACAGTTCAATGATTTGTTTTGTACTTCGTCTGTTACCTCTTATCTCATAATCTTTCATTCCAAGGACTGTAAAACGATCGAATTGTTGTACTGTTGCTCCTAGAAAATCATAAATAGATTGAGCTTTATCACCTACCACCCCAATAGTAACACCTCTTTTGCCTAATTCATCCAAAAAGTCTACCACAAAAGGAACGGTATCTTGAAACTCATCCACAAATACGTATGGATATTTTGCTTTTATGAGATTATAGATATTTGGATAACGTGATAGTAGAACAAATGACAAATAAAGAATATCTTCAAACGACACAAAACCTCCGCCCCATAACCAAGTTTTAAACTCCATATACCAAGCATTCCCCACAAATCGTTTTCCTTGTTTTGTTGAATATGCCTGAGGATGTTTCGGTTTATAGTGCGTGTACTGATGATTGTCATAATGCCAGTGCGCATTCTCCAGCCCTTTTAAGTAAATCTTTGGGTCAAGCCATTGCCTCTTCATCCTAACAAGTAACTGAGCAGCTATGCCTTCTGACATGAAATTTGAATCATCTATAACAACCAAATCCTCTTGTTTGATGCCTAATTCATCTGCCACGAGATGTATATATGGTTTTACCACGTTGGCATACAGAAAACTGTGAATTGTGCAAACATCAACAACATCATTTCCAATATCCAATCGAGAAACAATAGTGTCGGCACCCACATTGGTATAGGTGATGCAAGCTATCTTTTTCACAACATCAAGTTTATGGGAGTTGGAAACCACATTTTTGATATGGCTTATCAGCCAATGTGTTTTACCTGCTCCTGGTCCAGCACTCACCTTAAAAGGCTCGTCAATAGGAATAGTTTGTTCTGATGTTATGACAACAGCCATGTTAATGCGTCTACGATATATTGAGGGACATGGAATTCTTTCCTGTCCGCTACAGGTTTTTCCAGATTGCCCATAAGGGCAACATTCAGCTCTAATGCATTTCTGCCTTTTGACACGGAATTAAGATAACGTGAAGCCAGCAAAGCCTTCCGTTTTTCATCTTCATTCCATCCAGACTGGTCAACAGATGCTTTAATTCGGGTGTTGGCATCACTTTGCTTCATTTTTGCCATCATTCCAGCCGCACTGGCTTCTGCCATCATGGCTTTTATTTCTGCACGATTGGCCACAGAATCCGTAAGCAGCAATTCACAATTGGAATTCTCCCTCATCAAGTCATATTCCAAAGTTTTGCCATAAGCGACATCTTGTCTGTAAAACCTAATATTGGGATGATTTATATATTGACCTATTTCGGCATCTGCATGATGCTTATAATCGTAACTTGCTGTATCCTTGTTATATTCGTATGGATAACAAAACTCATATTCTTCGTTCATAGCCTTCTTTTTCCGACTTGGATCAATGTCAGTAAGACAGACTATCTTTTTGTTTATGGCGTTCGGATTTCTTGTATCGAATAGTTTTAAAAAGTGACTGAAATAACGGCCACCCATGTTTACCACAAGTACATGCTCATCTGTAAGATTCATGCCCAAATACCTGGCAAACACAGGTAACAACAATTCTTCAGCAATCCCTTCCACAAATATCAGTTTGTTCGCAAAAAACATATCAGCCTTTGTTGCATCCAAGAACCTTTGCACATATTGTTTGGAAGCCACATCGCCTGCATCTTGCATGTTAAAAACAACACGAGGATAACCCACGTCAATCTTGCCTAATTCTGATGTGGTCAAACAAATCAAGTCATCCAATTTGACTGCTGAGGCAATTTGTGTTGAATGAGAGGTGATGAATATTTGGCGCACATGCCCCTTCGTATTGTTATCCTGTAAGAATTGCAAGAACTTATACTGCATGGCCGGATGCAAATGTGCCTCGCATTCCTCTATGGCAAGGAATGACATCACTTTTGCATTTCGCTTCAAATAGGTAATGCTACTATCCGCCTGCATTTTTGCAAGCAGAAGGGACATATATATGAGATTGTTATACCCCAACCCGTTATAGGTGGCTGGTATTTCTATTCCAGCAGCGTACTTTATTATCATCCTCAATACGGCAAACATTTCATTCTCCGTTACCTCACCATCAAAGTCAGGCATCGCATCATTAAAAGTAGCCCCTGTATCAACAGCATACTTCAGAAAAACATTCTTGCCGTCCTGTAATCTGTTCTGAAGTGTCTGCATCAAAGGGCCAGATTGCTGAATAAACGAGTCTCTCAGGCTCTTCAACTCCTCCTTTTTTTCTTCTTCTGTCTTTGTGTCATCATTTTTAATGGAATAATCAATAAAGAAGTTCAACACATCCCTAAGAAGTGGGTTGTACCCTGCATATAAATCATGGCTAACATCTCGTATAGCATCTAAGAATTGGAAATCTATCTGTGCCAACACCTTGTAGACTTCCTTGTTTTCAGCAGCGGCATTCCCTCCTGAACGATAACTCTTATACAATCTGAAATAATCATGGTCTATAATTTTCCAGATTTCTTTGGCTGTTGTCGCCTCAGCCACATCTGCCTTATAATTATCCTCTTGCCCCTCCATAAGTTTAAATTCGTACCTCAGTTGCGCTTCTTCGCTTAGGGCAGGGTCTGTCATCAAACCGGAGAACAATGCCATTTCAGCTGATTCCAATGGCTCATCTTTGCTTCTATGTAGCACAAGGGTTATCTTGATTCTTGGTGACTGCTGTTTTAGGATATCTATATCTGTTTCATAGAACAAATCGTTGGTGCGTAAGCTACGGCTTTCATTATAACCGATCACTAAGGCAATTGCACGAAGCAGATTGCTTTTGCCAGTGTTATTATGGCCTATTATGGCATTCACTCCTTCATGGAAAGGGATAGATACTTCTTTGAAGTTCCTAAATCCTGATATTATTATTTTCTTGATGTACATAAAATCTGTTTTACTTATTGGCCATAGAAACAACTTCAATTTAGTTATAAAAATACAATGTATCTCAATACTTCTCTGCTACTTAGTCGAAAACATGATTATATGCTGTCAAACCCCCAACGCTTAAACGCAAAATCCAAAATGGCTTGACGACGTTTCAAAATGCTTTCTTGCTTCCATTCAATTTTATTGTCAATCAAAAAAGTCTTTATTTCTGCTTGTTGATTTAACAATGGATTCATATTATACGAATCTAGTTTTTCTAAAAAGGGCTTGTTACCAATCGAAGCATTATGAGAGCCTGAAATAAGCATAAGATTACCGATGCAATTTAAGTATTTTGATACAAAATCCTCGCTATATTGATTGTTTTCATCAACATCATACCCAGCTTCTAGCGGTGAGCCGTCTGTAGGAGTTCTTGGTGAAATGTGCTCAATCTGTTCATTTTCGATTTCAATGGTACCTATGGTATAGCCTTTTCTCATAATAAACTCTTCATATTCCCATAGAATATAATGAAGGGCTTGATTTTCATACATCCATCCCGATAGCACTTCCTTTATTCTATCATCTCCCCAATACCAGGTCTCGTTCAGTTTGTTTTGTATACTAGTTTTCAATTTGTCTAAATCTCCGTCAAAATTACGCAGGGCATCTGTAAGTCGGCTATTTATATCAGCCCTGCTATTTATCAAATGATATCTAAATGCTAAAATCTCAAGTATGTGAAACAACTGATCCAACTTTGTCTCATCCTTGCTATAGTACTTATATCCTTTGATAATAAATGGATACACGAAAGCTGGGAAACTATCCCTACTACGTACTTTGCATAGTTTTGTGTAATAGTGGCATTTGTTATTCTGAAGGGTCTTAAGATTAGCAAATGTTGTAGCCAGTTCTCTGGTGAAGTTGTTAATCCATTCTACCTTATCTTCACTTTCAGCCAGCTCCTTTTTTATGTTGTCCAGATTTCTGTAATAGAAAGAACAGTTTAAAAATGCAAAACAATGATATATCAAAATACTATCCTCGTCTAGACCTTTGATGTCATATACTGATTTATAGATTTCCTTAAAGTGATTGGATATATTCTCAACATTCATATCAGTCTGTTCCGCTGGGCTGTTCACGTACATCTGATACATAAAATATGATTTCAGTTTTTCCATGTTGGTTAAATCACGCCCTCGGTTGTTTTGAAGTTCAAACATCAATGCAGCCTCTTTCTTGCCTTGAAGTTCTATTCGGTTCACATTGCTATCAAAAACGATATCTTTTATTTTCATCAACTGCTCTGGTTCAAGCTTCTCCAATTCCTTAACAAAAAAGTCTTTCGCTTCTGCAATACTTTTTTGTGAGGCACTTGCAATAGCATAATTAGTGTTATCCACAATTATCGTGTCAAAGCAGGCTCTATCGTTATCAACCGGGCGCAGTTTAATCCTTCCTTTCTTCTTAAAGAAAAATTCGGCGATTTCATCAAGAGTATCCATGTCTACATTTGATTTACTGGAAAGAACATTATACATGGCTCTCATAAAGATAATGATTGTTGTTAATCTTTGCTGGCCGTCGATAATATCATAATCCGAATCCTTTTTAATTGTTTCTAACAACAGATTGCCATAAGAATACTCGTTTTCATGATCTATTTGTTCTACAAGGTCTTTCAAAAACACACTCCAGTTTTCCCTCTGCCACGAATATGCCCGCTGATAGATTGGGATTGTGAATTGAATACTGTTGTCAAATAATCCTTTAATTGTTGTCTGAGTGAAATTCATATTTTTGAGTTTTATGTTTAATCATCATACCCCATCCTCTCCCAAGCCTCCATAACCAGCCGTTTCGTCCGATACTCGCCATACTGACGTATCTCGTTGCTCTTCAGCACGCGGAACGTCTCGTTGATGCAGCCGGGGCCACAAACATCCTCCGGGTCGAGGATATAGCGCATGTCCTCTGTGTTGAGGCCGTAGAGGTGGCCAATGATGGCATCCAGCTCGGCTTGCAGCACGGCACGGCGCTCTGGGTCATAGATGAAAGGCTTCTTCTCGCCCAACTGCGGAAGCTCCAGCTGCTGCTCGTCCGTCAACTCGTCGTATAGTTCTTCCGCCCAGCCGTCAAGGTCGTGGTTGAAGTAGGTTAGCTCGGCAACACGGCGGGTAATCTCCCAGCGGAGGCCCTCGGCTTTCAGATGACCCTTGATATCAATCATCATTATTCGAATCATCTTTACAAGAGCCAGCGTTGAACTCATCAAACTCATCAGGATGAAATAAATCTGTTTTCCAACCCCAAATAATAAACCAAATAATAAACATAATTATACACAAAGCAATCCCTGTTATTTTGTATCCGGAAAACACTAATACTTGTCCGACAATAAAGCTGATTACAAATGCAATTGTATATGGTTTGGTGGGTGACGGTGACATAATTACTTGATTTAATAAACTAAGCTTCGGTAGACCTTTCAGCGTGATACAGGTACAGCGACCTTGCAAAGTTAAGGAAGAAATTCTGTGTTTCGCAAGAGGTGTTGATAACTTTTATCAACTTCATCGTTTCCTATTGTTTTCGTCTGGGCGCATCCTTCATTGTTCATGCAATCCCATCGTATCGAAAAAAAAGAAAAACGGACTTTACGTCCGTTTTCTATCGCCTCAATCGTCCACCACTTCAAACTTATGGAGGCTCATCCAATATTTTCATCGTTGTCATGCCCTTCCATATAGTCATCAATGGCGCTCTTCCATAACAATAGGTCATTTATCAGTTTTATTTTACTACCAACAAACATACTATTATTTTCGTTATTCTAGTTGTAATTCATCGTCTTCATCTGGCATAAACCAATCTTCTATTGTCGCCTTTTCTACCGGGCATGTTTCTATGGCAAGCTCGATAAAACGTCTCCAATTTCTATCTATATTGTCATCAAGTTCTTCTGCCACTCGCTCCAACTTTATTGTCCCTTCTTCGTTCTCCTCTAAATAACTTTGCAAGTTAGAACGTAAAAATTGGTTCCAAACTATGAGTTTAGCCACTGTGTTGGTATTGCCAGTGAAACAAAGATTCGTCGCATACCTTCCCACCCAAGGCACTTCATACAATGATGGTTTGTAGCTAAACCAATACAATAATATCGATTGACGATCTAGATAATCGATACCACGAGGAATAACCTTACTATATTCTCTCCAAGGAGTAACCCTACTATATTCTCTCCAATCAACTGATTCTTCTTCATTAACCTTTCTTTGCATTTCACACAGCCAAATCATAATATGATCGAAAAGCAAACTGTCCGCTTCTTCATCATCAATATGAATATGATTATTGGCTAAAATTTGCAAATACTCAAAGCGCTTCAATCTCGATTTGTCTATATAAAATCCCTTTTCTCTAGCAAGCAAATCGCACACCGAAGAATATGCATGTTGACCTAACTCAAACCGATGTTCCAAAACATAATCGTACGGAAAACGTTTGACAACAACATGGGCTGCTTCTTTTATACTCCACCATTTTTCCAAATCAGGTTTGACTTCATCATCCCACCAAAACTCTGACAAAATACGGTTCCACATGGGTGTGTATTCTGTCATATCGTTAGATAAAACATACCTAATGATTTTTATTTGGTTTTGATGACTTTGATTCAAAAAAAGTTCTAGCAAAATATCTTCGATATTTACAAGAGATATTCCTTTTTGCAAAACCTCAATTGTTCTTATTACAGAATCAATATCCCTATCATCCTCTCCCTTCTTATCATTGTATTCAACACTAGGTTCTTCAATCTCAAACTCAGGAAAAGGATCCTTTTCTTCCCCCTCCCATCCACCTTTGCGAAGTGCCTTTACAAAGTCATCGACAAATGGATGAGTATGCTTCTGCAAAGACACCAAGCTAGTGTACACATACCTCTCACTCAAATCGTTTAAAGTCCAAAAAGAATCAGGAAGTCGTTCCTTGATAAAATCCAACAAATCCAAATCATGTTCAGTAAGCTCAATTTCATCAAGTCCCTTCTTATACTCTTTTTGCAAATGTTCATAAATATCGTTGCTCTCTTTCAATGCACTACGATAGAATTCCTCGTCGGTCTGCAAAGATAGCTCACTCTTCAGTTTAGCAGCAATATCATCGAATTGTTGTGAATCCTGTTCCATATTTCTGGGGTTTTATTTATCTGATTTTATCATACTCGAAAAGTTAGCACAATAGAAAAGAGTTCTGCAATAATTGTTGATGACTTTTCTCAATTTAGAATAACTGTTGTTTTCATTTGGGTGCATCCCACGCCGTTCTTTAGACCAGCATAATGCGTGTACAATCAATACTTCACCATGCCGTCACTCCAATATGGAACGTCTTTGAGCCCCTTTCAATTCTAATTCTATAAATGATATCACCTCTTTCCGATTCGCCTTTTGGGGCTTCCACTCCATTTCCCCACCAGCGTTCCAAACAATACACCGTGGAATCCAAGATTTCGGCTCTAGGTGAGAAGATATAGGTTACATCTTCAGGTATAGAGTCAAGCTGCTGCCTGGTGGGGATATACTGCCTAAAATGCTTGTCCAGCTCATCATAGAAATCGTCATCCGGCATCTTACAGAACTCCAAAGTAAAGCCATCAGAATAATCTCCGTTGAACGACCTCCTGTCTTTATCATATTCAATCACCTTATATCTTGGCAACTGCATACCTATAATGTTTTCTACCACTTTGGGCTTGACAAAATGATGCCGAGGATAATAATGATCCCAATAATAGACATAGCACAGAAATGCAACCGCAGCAATAATGACAAGCATCATCGGCGAAAGCACAAACAGCACAATGCGCAGCCATTTCGGCAGCAGTTTCCACCGCCCGTCAAGAATGAGCAGGAGCGGTGACAGGGTGAGCCAAGAAGCCAAAAGCGCAACGGCTTTAAAAGTGTTTTGTAATGATTTGCTTTTCATTTCATTTAACTTTTATCGAAGTTCCCAATTCTTAATAAACTAACAATGGTGCCGCTTTGTAGCCCGACATACAAAACCATTCCTCTACCCATTCTGATTGCTCGTCCAAATAATACATGTGTAGCCTCCATCTTGCCACAGAATCCAAACCTATCATCTTCTCTGCTTTCACAGCCTTCATTTTGTCCATGTAGTAATCCATCGAATCGCTATCAGAGTATGACCACTCAGGCGAATGGCTTTTGCCCCAAAAGTCCATGTAACGCATATAGAGCCTTTTGGATTCTTTATCATTATCCACAATGTTCCTTAGAGGCAGCTCTCCTAACAAACTGTCATTAAGCCGTTGAAAAGTCTTTTCGTCATAAACCTGTCCGTCAGGAGCTTGATAATATCGCCTTATCCCAACCACCATACAAAGCACAAGGCAAGAACATACAACACTAAGTGTTGCTATTATGACAATTGGTTTTTTCATCACTATTCTTTACCGTTTTTATCGTCAAGCATAAAATATGCATTTTTTCATGTTCTTTGCTTGTAAAGTATTGGTAATTAAATATATGTTCATTTGTCTTGCAACCTTACAAAGTTAATGCTTAATTCCTGCGTCCCGCAAGTGGTGTTGATAACTTTTTCCCAACAGCAATGTCGTTTATATATCAAAACCACATTCCGCAATGGAACTGGAAAAGAATTTCTTCGTTTCTCGTTTTAGACACAACGCTTCCAGCTTTTATCTTGTATGTGACACGTTCCCTGGCCAGCCCCTTCCAATTATTCCAATAGGTACAATCGACAAAGGCTACGTAGCTGTCCTCATCTTCCTTACTAACTTCTACAAAAGGCAACAATTTCCCTTGTTTGATTAGTGCTGTTAAATCATGATATTTCAACGGCATAATGTCGTCAACATCCGATTCCTTGAATATGTATTCGCATCTATTGTATCCACCGTGCCAAACGGTTGGCAGAACAGTAAGATAGTTTTCGAGCAGAAACAACTGCCAAACCGCCATCTCTGTCGCATTGACCTTTAAATGCTCAATAAGGTCTTCCGTTTCATTTCCTTCAGCATCTACAATTTTAATATGTGTGATGTCGCCAGACCCTTCAAATGACGGCATAGCCAAATCAAACCTACAGCCGTCCTCAACGCTTATCTCTGACGGCTCCGGGATTAAATGATCCACAAACGCTTTTCTGACAACTTCTCTCAATTCCGGAACAATCTCATCGTCCACGGCTTTCTCAAGAAAGCTTATTCTGTCTTTACCATACATCTTTTCCGCATATTCCGAATATTCATTGCCTTTGTCGGAATACTTTGAGCCTTCTACCGGTACGTCCTTCTCGTCATCGGATTCCTCGGTTTTCACCTCCTTGTATTCCACAACTTGGCCACAATGGGGACAGACTGACACCTGTCCAAGTGTCCAGTTCTTATAAAACCATTCTGGAATCCTAATGCTATACCATCTCAAATCCTGCGATTCTGTCCCACAATGCAAGCAGGGTATTCTGTCCGTCAGCGGCATGGGGTTCCCGTCTTTGTCAACAGATTCCTCCAATGGTGCCAGGAATTGTTTTATCCGCTTATACTCCATGGGGTAGTTGAGCATGTTGTCGTCGGAGTAGGGCGACGTCAAACGCTCGGGCAACGAAACGATTTTGACAATCTTTCCTTCCTCGATTTGGAACATGATCAGTTGAACAGTCTCTATCCTTATACAAGCATGGGAATAATAGCGGCTCATAACGACATTAAAGTTGGTCACTTTTTTGGTCGCAACAAACCTTTTCCTCCAGTCCCACCAGTAAGACACCACGTCGGCCTTCCCTTTTATGGTCTTCAGCCTATACAATACGGTCTCAACCTTCTCGTCCAGCATGTTCTCAAAGTCGTCAAATGTCCCAAAGATCAAAGCGTCCAGCATAACCTTCGATGCCTGTGTAAAAATGTCATTGGGAAGATTCTCTTCCATCTTGGCCGTGTACTTCTTCTCTTCCTGCGGCTCTGTTTCTGTTTTCATTTTCTTTTTCATTTTATTGTGTTTTAAGGATTTGTCGATTAGGAACACGATGATAATGACAGGCATCAAAGGCGGCACCAGAAAAACTATGGCTGCATGCGTGCCAATCCGTTTCCACAGAGAAGGTGTTGTTGTTATCCCAAGTGCCTTAAAAGCCGCTATCTTGAAGCGGTTTTTCTTGTTGTTATATGCGCGAATGCAATATGTCGCACCAACAGCCACCGACCAATAAATGGCGATAATAATCCAAGTCTTCATAATCATCCATTTTGCTTATTTAAATCCAATAGTTTTATTTTCCGTGTTGTTGGGATAATCCCGCTCCAAATACGGATAAATCTTCCTATAATCCTCCAAAGCGCCTCCAATGGCTCTATATGCTCTATCAAATTCTTTCATAAAGTCTCTTGAATTAAGAATAGCACTCTGATAACAGCAACAAAAATGATCTTCCAAAGTGACAAAGACCGTCCTTGAATTGTTCAGATTGATGGAGTTTGCAGCACGGGTCCAACCATCCATGCTCACTTTCTCAAAGTTATCATCACCAAATTCATACACAAAGTACAACTGTTTGATCTTTTTTTCACAACTATTCACAATATGAACGCGAAAATGCTGGTCATTTTTTGTGACATACAATGTGCCTTCCCTCTTTTCGTGAAAATATCCTTGCTTGTCGAGTCGCTTGCAGATACGTCGCTCCAAAACGTCAATGTTTTTCAATGGTCGGCATAAAAGGAAATATAACGCGATTACCGCCACAAAAACAAATCCCATAACCGAGGAATAAACAGGGACCGAGGTGATAAGGTCGTAAACAAAGCATCCGCATATTGCCACACAAAAGCAGACGACCACGACCGTACCAATAATCTCTTGTGTTTTCGATTCTTTATCAAATGAAGTGTATTTGTCTTTGTATTCTTCCATGGTTGTAGCGTTTTTAGTCCTTCCATTCAAAACTTCTCAATACCTGTTCAAAATCATCTGCCCACAAGCTTGCCTCTTTCTCCCTGTAGGAAAGTACCATTTGGACAGACCTGTCGTTATCTCCCATGAAGAGCATCTTACAGCTGACAGGAATAGAAGCATCAAAGTTATTTCCGGTTCTTCTATAGGTTACCATGATGGCGTTGGCATTGTTGATGCGCACCCATTCATAACTGAATGTTCCTATCAGTCGCGCATTGGGGCCTATACATGAAGCGACCATCTCACCAATAATTTGCCTAAACTCACTGTCTAAGTATTCAGTTTCGTCTCTATGGAGAAAGTCGCCATAGTTCCCTTCCACATAAGCAATCATGATTCTGCAATACTGGTCC
This sequence comes from uncultured Bacteroidia bacterium, assembly GCA_902794155.1. Taxonomy (GTDB): domain Bacteria; phylum Bacteroidota; class Bacteroidia; order Bacteroidales; family F082; genus Limimorpha. Next base: position 50,008 of record CADBGN010000001.1, on the reverse strand, counting down.
ATAGCCTTGGGTGTCATTTTGCCCAAACCTTTCTGCTGGAAGATAACCACATTATCCCGGGTTTGATACCCTCTTTGTATCGACTGCTTCATGTAGGGGCTGTCTTTGGTCTGCAACTCAACGGTGACGGGCACCTTCAACGAGAACGCATTGAAAAACGTATGGCTTTTCCAATGATTGGCGTCGTTGACTTGCATTGCAGGCAACTTTCTCGGGACTGGTGGTTTGTCCAGACCTTCGGTCAACAGCGCCGAATAATCTATAGAGTTTAACTCGGCGAATCGCTCTACCGGTGATTGGCACCCTGAACAAGTCATGACTGCCATCACAATAAACGACATGATGACGCTAAAGATGAGATATCCTTTCATTTCATCCCATGCACCTCGCACTGCTTTCTTTGAATCTTTCTTCAGCGAAGCACAGAACTCGCGGACATAGTCTTCAGCGGCTTTTCTGGCCTCCTTGATGTCTTCCTTCAAGGTCTCATCCTTAATGTCGTATTCGGGTTCTTCTTTTTTGCTTGCCCTTGGATGCTCAAATCTTGTGGAATTGAATCTGGCATATTCGGCATCATACCTTTCCCTTGTAGCGACATCCTTCAGAATGTTGTAAGCCTCGTTGATATCCTGCATTTTTGCCGTTGTATCCATCCCCGGATTTTTATCAGGATGCCATCGAAGCGATTGGCTTCGGTAAGCCTTTTTGATCTCTTCTTGGGTGGCATTTTTAGCGATTCCAAGTATCTTGTAATAGTCTTTGAACATGGTCGTGAGTGTTTTGAAGTTCTACTTATTGCTTGGTGGGATGGTTGTCTTTGTTTTCATTTTCGTCTTTTTTCCAGACTGCTCTGATGGCTCCGATCATTCCAAATCCGACAATCAAGCCAAGTGGTCCTGGGGTTTTGTATCCAGCGTCGCCGCGAACGCCTACGATAACGGCAAACAATACGATGAACAATACGATGATGACAATGGTCACGATGATTTTTGATACTTTACTCATGTTTTTATGTTTTATGATTGATGATGAAAATTACTTGTTGTCATTTCCAATATGCCACCCCTCCATGGTGAGAGCAAGTCCCTCTACGGCTTTGGCTATAACTATAGTGTCCGTCTCTACAAACCGCAGTTGGCTTTTGACAACCGCTCATGAATATTAAAGCAATCATGGCTAAAAGAAACAACTTTGTTTTCATTTTTACCTCCTATAAATGTTGTTAGTTTTTAGTTGTTAGATTCATTATTTGTCCTTTAATGTCGTCTTTTTGAAAAGGTAACCTATAGTTATCATGTTTTTTAAAGGCCCAGCCAAGATTTAGTTCCCGGCCGGGCCAAACACAAGTAAAGATAGTTATTGGTTCTCGTTCAACAAACGTTCTTGTGTCCTTTGCAGCGTGGCATTCTTCACTTTCAACTGATGTTCCACCAACAAATCGTAGTCGCAATCGGTTTCGCCCAATTTACTTGAAACCACCAATATCTCCAATGACATCATGAAAAGGAACAGACAAACATAGAAAATGGCCGCTATGGTATCCTGAAAGACAATGTACCGAAACAACACTTTCAATTCCTCAAGGAAACCAACTCTAGCCGTGGCATATTCTTCCCTGATTTTATCAGCGAGATTGATCTTTTGGTTTCTTAGGTTTTCCAGTTGGCCATCGTATGTTTTTAGCGTCTCCTCGTCCAATCTTGCCTGGGAGTTCAACGGATTGGGCATGGTGCTTTTTGTGACTTGAGTTTGGGTTTGGTAAATGGTCTTGCCAGATTCGTCAACACCATTGGGAACCCTGATAACGGTAGAGTTAGTGGTCTCAATATTAGGTTTGGCATTGATCTGCTCATAAAGACTTAGCAACTCGCGCTGCACCGAATCTCTTTGGACCACGATATTATTCATTTCCTCATCCAACAAAACCGACTGTCTCTTGATAGCCTCATTGGCCATTTCATCCCGAGATTCCTTCATCTTCACTTCCACATCGTTTTTGAAGATCATCTGGTCAAAGATGGTGGCTCCCAAAGTAGCCATCAAGAAAGCAAGGATGATTCTCATTATACCAGTTACCTTTGATTTGCCGACTTTTAGGATGATGAATCGTTCGATGCAAATGATAATAACGACAAAGATTGCTGACACCGCTGCTTTTGCCAATGTATTGCTCACTCCAATATATCGATCCGCGAACAGATATCCGATAGTACCCCAAACAATGGCAAGGATAAGGATCGCCGACATGTACTTTTTCAAAGTGCGGAAGCTCGCTTCACCGCATTCTGCCAAGATGGTCGGATTCCAACCAATCAGGGCACAACCACATTTGGTCAGAAGGTTTATATTGTTCTTATTCATGGCTGCTGAGCGTTTTATGGTTGTTTAAATTGTTAAGGAGTTCCACTGACTTGGCAGCAATTCCGGTTTTGAATCCTTTTTCGTAAGATCCTATCATCAGTTGCAGTTGTTGACTGCCCGATTCCAAACCCTTCCTCATCTCTTCAATCTCTGACAGATGCCGGGTGTAGATATCTTTCTGGGTTTGAAGATGCATTGCGGTATCTGTCAGTCCCATGGTCTCGTTGATGCGAATCATGGTTTCCAACTGCTTGATTTCATCTTTATATCTCACCGATATTTGGTCAAACAGGCTTTTAAGTTCGTTTTTGATAAGTTGTCTCCCCATTTCCAAATATGAAGCATCTGGATTGACCATTGCATCATCGTATCCTTTGGAAGAATAGTCTTTCCTGATATATGCATAGATGACATCTATTGGATAACCCGTACCATATTCTATGGTTACGATTCCTTCTTTATTCCTTGCAGGATTGTTCTCCTCCCTGATCGTGTCCTTACTGGCGGTGGGAGCCTGAGGCTCCGTTGTGTTTCCGCCAAATCTTCTGAAAATACCCATTGTTTACTATCTTTAGTTTGTGTGTATTTATGTTTATTACCATCCCCACAGCGTGGAAGTTCCAACCGTGTTGCCGTACTGGTCTCTATAAGTTGTCGTGGTGTTTCCCATATAGTCCGTGCTTGATGATGCGGAGCCAATCTTATTGCCGTGCGAGTCCCTGTATGTCGTTGTAGTGTTTCCTAAATAATCCGTACTTGAAGATGCGGAACCGACTCTGTTGCCGTATGAGTCCCGGTAGCTAGTACTGGTGTTTCCCAGATAATCAGTATTCGTGGATGAGGTAGCGACGCGATTGCCATAGGAGTCTTTGTATGTGGTGCTCACACCACCCCAAGGATCAATGGTGCTTGAAGAGGTACCCAAAGTTCTTCCGTAAGAGTCCGTGGTACGGGTGTCGACGCTGTTACCCCAACTGCTGATTGTGGTGGTGGTTCTGTAATACTGGGCGAAGGTGGTGAACGGTGCAATGATCATTGCGATTGCGATAACTAAATACTTTTTCATTTTACTTGTGTTTTAGATTGTTGAACTTGTTGTTGTTTGTGTTTGTTTGCCTTTTTATGACGGGTTCTCGGAAAAGTAACCTCTTTTGGAAAGTTTTTTTGAAAAAAATGACTTTTTCCATAAAACACTTGCGCTATTCAAAGTAAAATGTGTAATTTTGCAGAAAAATTTCAAAATAAGCTATGTTAGTAGAATTTTCGGTTACCAACTATCGCTCCATTGGTGATAAACAAACTTTAAGTTTACTCCCCACACCCAAGCAAAAAGAGTATTCTGAAAACATTATTTCGGAGAATCAATTTTCCGCTCTTAATGCAATTGCCATATATGGATCTAATGCTAGTGGAAAATCAAATTTAATAATGTGCATAAGTTTGATGGACGCTATTGTACATTTATCAGCAAGGTCTTCGTCAACGACAAAACTTCCCTACGATCCGTTTAGACTAAGGGAAGGTTACAACGAAAAGCCTACTGAGTTAGAAATCGTCTTTGTTGCAGACGGCAAACGTTATCGATATGGTTTTTCATATACTCAAACTGCGATTACTCAAGAATGGCTATATAGAAAAAACATTGGCAGGGAAGTCCCTTTATTTATCCGAGAAAATGATATAATTGATGTTCGGTCTGGCTTTTTGGGAAGTAAAAAGTTGATAGATATTGCCATTGAAGCAACTCGGAACAATGCATTGTTTTTATCACAATGTGATGCTCTTAATGTTGAAGAAGCAAAGACAATTATTGCATGGTTCAATTCTCTCTATGTAATCAATGGGTTAAACACAGAAAAGTTTGAAAGTACCACTGTTGAATTATGGCAACAAGAAGGATACAGAGAAAAAATAAACCAATATTTAAGTGCTATTGCACTTGATATTCAAGGAATAGACATTTCAATAAAAGACATAGACGAGAAGAATGTTCCCGACAATTTACCGAAGTCTATTCAAGAGAGATTGATTGGAGGAGTTCAATATAATGTCCAATCCATTCATCGTACTTATTCATCGAATAGTTTTCCTGCTGAGAATACTATTTTATGGGATTTTGACAATTATGAATCTGAAGGTTCAAAGAAGGCTCTTCAATTAACAGGTCCTATATTGAAAGCTCTTCTTAATGGTGAAATTTTGATAATTGATGAAATTGATGCTAAATTACACCCAATTATGACCCTTAACATTATTGACATGTTTCTTGACGAGGTCTGTAATCCCAAACACGCGCAACTCATTTTTGCAACTCACGATACTAATCTTTTAAGTTACTCCAAATTAAGGAGGGATCAGATTTGTTTTGCAGAAAAGAATAAATGGGAGAGCACAGAACTGTTTTCATTATCAGATTTTGTGTATTTTAATGAACGTAATGGCAAACTAACAGAGGAGAGAGAGAGATGGGAAACGAACAAAGAAAAAAGATATATGGAAGGCAGATACGGCGCAATTCCGATGTTAGGAGATTTCAAAAAACAAATACATAGGATGTTATGGCAAGAAAGGGGAAATTAATAGAACAAACAAAAGAAATCGACAAACGACCTTTAATTATCCGACATTATAAAGAGTTTTTTCTGATTGTTTGCGAGGACGAGAGCACGGAGCCTGCATATTTCCGTAAGGTGTTTCAAGAGAAGTTTGAGGAACTGCTTCCCAAGGACACCATTAGGATTGAGACTGTTGGGACGGGAAGAAACTCATTGGGCGTAGTTGAAAAAGCCATAGAAAAAAGGTTGTCGATGACAGAAATCATTCCTAAAACCATTGACCATGTTTGGGCGGTATTTGACAAGGATGATTTGGATCTGAATGAGACTGGCATAAAAAGATTTGAAGAGGCTTTTGCCGTTGCTAATCAAAATAGCATCAACATTGCATATAGCAATGAATGTTTTGAATTGTGGTTGTTGCTGCATTTTGTGAATGTCAGCAACACCAAGCCGATTCCAAGAAAAGCGACAGAAGGTGTTGACAAGTCCGCCTGCCTCTATGGCATGTTGGAGAATGCCATCAATAAAGGCAGGGCTGCTGACCAGCAAATTCTATACGACCACGCGCACCATTCCAAGCCCTACATCAGTGTGGATGAACTCATCGCTATCATTATAAAGTCCGGCGACGAAGCCAAAGCCATTGCAAGAGCGCAAGCTCTGGATGCAGCCCAACAAGGCAAGAAGTCTATTGAAGCCAATCCAAATACTACGGTTTATAAGCTTGTGAAGGAGCTGCGAGAGTGGTTGGAGTTTTATGGACAGTAATTAGTGTACTTAAAAACATAATTCGATGTCGCATTTTGAATTAAACAGGGGCAACACATCCATTATCGGAAACGTCATGGAAGACGTTGAAAATGTTGATGCAAGGGAAACGTTAAAGGATTTTCATCTGCGTTCAATTACACCAGTAATGGTTAAGTTTTTTATAACAAAACTTGGATGGCTTCCTTTTGAGCTGTTTTCGGCAATTCGGAAAGAAGCAGAGGATATGACCGAAGCAATTTTGACGGAAACCGAAAACGAGCCATTACCCAGTCAATTAACGGATTTGCTTGAAAAGGATTTGAAAAAGAAAGATCAGATATCATTACTGAAAGGATTGTCCATCACAACCAAACAATTAGGTGCCTTATTTCTCCAAGCCGGGAAACTCGGTTACAAATTCAGTTGTTACCGCTTCAAAGGGAAACCAAAGCAATATTCAGAAAAAGATTTGCCTTCATTTATACGTTTATTAGATGATGGAAGTGTTGATGTCTGGGGAAAAACCACATTGACAGAGGGGCAATTGAGAGATTTAATCCAATCATCAGAGTTTCTTGTTGCTCGCATCCTTGACAACGGGAAACATTGGCTTTGTTTTTTACAGAATTCAAAAAGTCTTCAAGGAAAAGAACGTGGAGAATTTGGCTCACAACCTCATATACATTATTTCTCCGACTCATTTGGAGTAACAAAGGAAGATTTCGTAAAATGCGTGAAAACTGGTCATTATCCTCCAACGCCCGTTCATATTTTATTGAAAGATTGAACAAAATTATAGCTGATTCGATTGAAAGCAAAAAGCTACGCACTTTCTCTAATCCAGCATAACAAATCCCGCCCAATAGTAAGGCTCGGAATATTTCGCCCTTACCGCTGCCTGCGCCAAGTTAAACGCCTCTCGCTTCGACATGCCCGACAGCAAATGTTCATAGAAAGTCTGCATCATAAGGCTGGTGGCATTGTCGTCTACTTTCCAGAGACTCATCACCAAAGTTTGAACACCTGCCATCTTGAAGGCGCGCTGCAAGCCAAAGACTCCTTCGCTGGTAATCTCGCCTCTGCCAGTCTCACAGGCGGATAGAACTACAAGGTCAGTGCCACGAAGGTCAAGCTGTGAGATTTCCTTGGCAGTGAGGATGCCATCTTGAACACCTTCCGGAAGTTGATCTCGGTGGCCAGTAAAGGCAATGTTGGCACCCGAGAACAGCAAGCCTGAACGCAAAAGCGGGTCGATATAAGGCCTATTGAATTGCTCATCACCCATAAGTTGGAACTGCTGACGGTAAAGGTCTTTCTGCTGCGCATTCTCATTGGTGAAGAAGAAACCATGTGTGGCAATCTGCATGATGCCTATCTTCTTACCGGTTAGTGCCTTGAATGACTCTTCGTTGCCCTTGGCTTCGGTGTAGAAAGAAGTGTTCCAACCGTTTTGTAGCAATAGTGCATTTATAGCCTCCGCTTCGCGTTTCGTACCGTTGAGGTATTTCACACCGACACGGGTTGAATCATCGGGAAGGGAACGAGAGGCAATGAGGTCAGAGCCGTCATAGATTCTGCTTTCGAGGGTCATGGCATCGGCATCTTCATCATAATAAAGCCCCCCATAGATGACGGCAGACTTGTAGCATTTGCTTGAGCGTTGCAAGGCGATCTCACGGGTGGAGCTAAATCTCACCAAACAGTATAGGTCGCCAATTGTTTTCTCGTTCGACACCGGAATGGCACCTATGTTGATTTGGTGCAGGATGCCCGAAGCGGAGAAATAGACGGTATCTCCTTCTTCAAGGTATTTACTGATGGGTTCCCAAATGCTTTGGTACAATTTATATCCATTACAGTTGAAAGTGTAGGTGAAGCTGGGACTAGCGTCAATCAAAGCACTGATTGTATCCGCGTCTGCCAACTCAATGTATTCGGGACATTCTGAATCTTTGCGGACAAGCAAAGCGACAATCTTATTAAAACAGGTGCTGTCGTTTGGAGCGAATGGGAAAGACGAAAACTCGATGGCCACTTCATTTTTTTTCAACTTGTCTCTCACCTTGTCCCATGTCACTTGGTATTGTACCTTATTTTGGCGATAATCCTGGCTCTTCAGCACCAATTCCTTGTCGAGTTTTTCAGCCAAGAGTTCCAACGAATCCAACCCAAACTGCCGTTCAACTGGTTGCTGTTGCAGGAACATGATGCGTTCGCGAAGGCTTTTCAGTTCATTGTAGGTTTTGACAAGTGTCGTATCACTACTTTCAAGAATGGCATTTTGCACTTGAATGGTAGCGTTGAGCAACAGACTCTTCAAGAATAGCTCGTTGTTGTATGCAAAAGCCGAAACACTTGGTTTTTGAGTGTGGTATGAAAACACAAAGGAAGGAAAAGCGGCTTCAAATGCTCCTTGCTGTGTAGACCAATACTTATTGCGTTGGCGTTCCGACATGAAATTGAAATTGCTGGCAACAAGATCCTGCCTTAATTGAAAATCTTGGTGGAAAAGAGGCTCGGCTTTGACATAATCACCCATGTTCCAGTATAATAAAGCCAAGTTGTTCAATGAGCGTCCATAATAGGGATGCTTTTCACCCAATACCATTATCAAAATCTCAAGAGCTTGCTTGAAAAGCAGTTCGGCCTTGGCATAATCGCCCATTCCCCAATATAATGAAGCTAAATTGTTTAGCAAGATAGCATAATCAGGATGCTTCTCACCCACTGTCTCTTTTCTGATTTCAAGAGCTTGCTTGACAAGCGGTTCAGCCTTGGCATTATTGCCCATTTTATGATATAATTCAGCCAGGGTGTGCAGTGAGTCTCCATAATCAGGATGCTTTTCACCCAATGTCTCTTTTCTGATTTCAAGAGCTTGCTTGACAAGCGGTTCAGCCTTGGCATAATCGCCCATCCCCAAATATAATGAAGCCAGATTGTTTAGCGAGATAGCATAATCAGGATGCTTCTCGCCCAATGTCTCTTTCATGAATTCAAGAGCTTGCTTGAAAAGCGGTTCGGCCTTGGCATAATCGCCCATGGCCAGATATAATAAAGCCAAATTTTGCAGTGTACCTCCATATGTGGGATGCTTCTCGCCCAATGTCTCTTTTCTGATTTTAAGAACTTGCTTGAAAAGCGGTTCAGCCTTGGCATAATCGCCCATTTCCAAATATAATGAAGCCAGATTGTTTAGCGATTTAGCATAATCAGGATGCTTCTCGCCCAATGTCTCTTTTCTGATTTCAAGAGCTTGCTTGAGAAGCGGTTCGGCCTTGGCATAATCGCCCATATTACGATATAATTCAGCCAGAATGCTTACCGAGAAAGCATAATCAGGATGCTTCTCTCCCGATGTCTCTTTCGTGATTTCAAGAGCTTGCTTGACAAGCGGTTCAGCCTTGGCATAATCGCCCATTCCCAAATATAATGAAGCCAGATCGTTTAGCGAGATAGCATAATCAGGATGCTTCTCGCCTAATGTCTCTTTCATGATTTCAAGAGCTTGCTTGAAAAGCGGTTCGGCCTTGGCATAATCGCCCATTTTATGATATAATTCAGCCAAGTCGTTCAGTGAATAGGCATAACTTGGATGCATCTTACCAAGAACCTCTTCTTCCATTTCAATTAATTTCTTAAAATAGAATTCTGCATTATTGTAGTCACCTAAAATAAAATAATAATATGCCATGTTCTTAATTGCTATGTGATAACTATCAACGTCATACTTATAGTATTCAACAAAGAACAGATTAAACACAATACCAGTTTTGGCATCTTTAATTCTGTTATATAGAATCCAAAATACATTTGAGTTTATAATGGCCTCTTGCTGTGTTTTAGTCATCTGAAGAAAATCAGCTCCATTGTTACAACAATACACAACTTGATCCATGTCGCCATTATTTATGGCTTCAATCAATTGCTCGTTGATCTTCTTGACATCGACATCTTGAGCAAAAACCGTTGATGCCACAAAAACTAAAATGAGCGTTAGTAATCGTCTTATAGTGTTCATTTGTTTAGGTCTTTCTTTGATATAGAGATAATTTCGATGCAAAAATACAACTATTTCCAAATTAAATTGTTAGGTGCTTTCAATTGTAAATAAGGAAGAAGCCCAGCCAGGATTCCTTCCCAACCGGGCAAAAACACAAGTAATGAGGTTTTGTCGTTATTGTATTTTTTGTCGGCATTACTTGTGCTCCTTGGGCGTTTACCATGACCAAAGTGTTGAGGTGCCTATCTTATTGCCATACTGGTCTTTGTAAGTCGTCGTGGTATTTCCCCAGTAATCGGTGCTTGAAGATGCAGAGCCAATCTTGTTGCCATATTGGTCTTTGTACGTCGTCGTGGTATTTCCCCAATAATCCGTGCTAGAGGTCGCTGAGCCCATCCTGTTGCCGTATGAATCTTTGTAGGTGGTGCTGGTGTTTCCCCAATAGTCCAAATCCGAAGAAGAGGTAGCGACGCGGTTGCCATAGGAGTCTTTGTAAGTGGTGCTCACACTGCCCCAAGGATCGATGGTGCTTGAAGAGGTACCCAAAGTTCTTCCGTAAGAGTCCGTGGTACGGGTGTCGATGCTGTTGCCCCAACTGCTGATTGTGGTGGTGGTTCTGTAGCTTTGTGCGAAGGTGCTGAACGGAAGGATTACCATTGCTGCGATGAAGATCAAATACTTTTTCATTTTACTTGTGTTTTAGATTGTTTGACTTATTGTTGTTTGTTGTTTGTTTGACCTTTAATGACAGTAATCCAAAAAAAGTAACCTCGTTCGGGAAACTTTTTTCAAATTATTTTCTAAAACACTGAAAATGAGACAAAAAAAAGGCTGGATTTTTTATCCAGCCCTTGAAACTTTTGCCTATACTTTATCTTGGCAATTAATCCAGCATCACAAATCCAGCCCAATAATAAGGTTCAGGATATTTTGCTCTCACTGCCGCTTGTGCTAGATTGAACGCCTCGCGCTTTGCTTTTCCAGAGAACAGTTGTTCGTAGAAGGTCTGCATCATCAGGCTAGCGGCATTGTCGTCCACCTTCCAGAGGCTCATCACCAAGGTCTGCACACCTGCCATCTTGAAAGCTCTCTGCAAGCCAAACACACCATCACTGGTGATGTCACCCAAGCCCGTCTCGCAGGCCGACATCACAACCATGTCAGTTCCCGACAGGTTCATTGTCGAAATCTCCAAGGCCGTGAGCACACCATCCTCGATGCCTTCCGGCACCTCTTTGCCCAACCAGGCATTGTTGCCACCCGACAAGATCAAGCCCGAGCGCAGCAGCGGGTCGATGATGGAATCCGCCTTTTGTCTCGCCAACGGAGAAAGGCTGTTCATGAAATCGTTCATGTCCGCTTTCTCGCCTTCGATGAAGTAGCCATGAGTGGCCAAATGGATGATGTCCGTATGGCCTCCTGATAATGCCTTGAAGGACTCTTCGCTACCCAAGTCACCTTCATACAGCCCGCATCCGATGTTGGCTTGCCGCATAATGCCAGCAATGTGTTCGGCTTCTGCTAAGGTGCCCGGCAGATAGTTCCAGTTACCTCTGTCCTCGCCTCTGAGAGCGAATGCAGGGCTTTCTTCCAATTCCGTCTTATTCATTGCGGCAACTTCGGCCATCCTCTGTTGCTCAACATCATATTGTAGGCCACCATAAATGGCACCAGTCTCGTAGGTCTTGGGCTGTTTTGCCTTGCACATCTCCCTCGTTGAGGTCAAACGCACCAGGTTGTATTTGTCGCTCAGGCATGAGCCATCTGGAGTGTGTATCGATTCCAAGGCTATCGTGTGGAGCATCCCGCTTGGCGAGAAATACACCGTATAGCTGTCACCGATATACTCCGACAACGGTTGCCACAGCAAGCGGTACAAGTCATCCGTGGAGTAGGTGACGTTGGGATTGCCCAAGCATGCCTTCAGCTCATCCTCTGTACACAGCTGGACATACACCGGCTTATCCCAACTGCATTTTGCTAGCAATGCGACATAGTAGGTCTGTTTGCCTAACAAATGATAGTAATCCACATACTCTATGGCGATTTCATTAGGTTTGAGAGAACTAGCCACATCATTGTACGAAACACTATCAATAACAGAATAACCTAATGACTTCATCTCGGCAATGAGTTTTCTCTCCATTGATGTTTTTATTTCATATAGTTCAACAGAAGATGTGACGTTTGTTGTTTGATCATCTAAAGACGTTCCAAAATCCTGATTGTCGATGCTCCTTTACAAAGCTTGGATGTCATTGAATTGATTGATTATATCCTCTTGCTTCGTACTAAAAACGGCTTGTTGGAAATTGTTAGAAGTTGAAACCAATAAAGACTTAGAAAACAATAAGTAATCATACAAGGTTAAATCACAGGAATCATTAAGTTTGGTACTGAAGATCACTTTGGTAATATCCGACAAAGAACTCCAAATCAGATCTCTTTCTTTTGAGGGGAAAAACACAAAGTTGTTATAATAATAGTCTTTTGTGGCTTTGCAAATTAAAGGGATATAATCTAATGCTATAGGCTTTTGGAACGCTAATGCAGAAACACCATACCAAAACTCAGCATTCAATAACAAAGGATCGCTTGTATACCCTAATCCATACATAATACCACATGTCGTCAAAAACGATTCGTATGAAACTTCTTCTCCTTTTCTAAAACGCAGCATTGCCATTCCAAAATCGTAATGAAACTTCGCATTCGCTCTACTATCCCATCCATAAACAGATTCAGTCAATTCCTTCGCTTGCTCATATACTTCCCAACCTTCTTCATATCGACCCAATTCAAACAATGTATTTGAATAAACTGTCAATAAATGGCAATAAATATCTGAAGGCAATACAACACCGTTAGTTTTATTAAGCATAAAAGCTTCTGAAAGAAGTTCATCTGCCTTCTCAGGCATGCCAAGTGACAAATACATACCCCCTGCACTACCCAAACTCTGTGTATATTGAAAAGAGTTCTCTCCAAATAGCTTTTTATTAACCTTTACCGCCTCCTCACTATACCTAAGAGCATCGTCAAAAGCTCCAATTCTATGATAATACAAAGCGTAGTTTTGTAAGCAACCAGCATAATACGGGTTTTCAACGCCATAGAGTTGCTTTATTAGATGCATAGTCGCATCAATGGTATTAATTGCGTCTGAATAATTTGCCAATTCCATTTGACAATAAGCAATATTCATTAGACATCCTATATAATCAGTATCATTCTTTGACCTAGTTTGTTCGAAAATAGTAACCGCATCCTTATAACTATTGTATGCATCGGTCATTTTACCGTACCTAACTTGAGTTTTACCTTTGTTCATAAGAACTGTCGCATACAAGTTTTGATATTTGTCAAGATTTGCAAGAGCTTTAATTGGTTCTAATTCAGCATAACCATCTGAACTATTAGTCAGTGAAATAGTATTACTACTAAACGAAGAAATGGTTTCATTTGATATTTCAACAAGCCTATTGCACATAATCAAAGCTGTATCAAACGAAACCATTGCTTTGTTGTATTCCATCGCCAATTGTCCTTCCATTTTGTACATTGAAATTGCGGAAACTAACAAATGTTCGGAATCCGTTATATTATCAAGCATTTTTTTGAATTCATCAATGCAAGCCTCAGCTTCTTTTCTATTTCCAGAGATAATATAAATTTCAGCCTTAATTGACAAGGCCTCAGCCAACCCTACCATCAAATCTTCACCTTCTAAACTCGTTTTTAATAAGTCGATATAATCATCACAATAACGCAAAGCATCTTCATGCTTGCTCATTTGTAACGAAGTAGTAATTAAGAAAGATGTGTAATGGATAGCATCTTTATAGGGCTCATCAGAATACTTGAAAATCATTTGCTCTAATTCAGGAGCAATTTGATATGCCGTGGGATATTCGCCTCCATTAACAGCACAGCAAAACAAAGCAAACAACGCATCATAATAGTTTTTTGTGTGCACTTCTCCATTATGTTTCAACATTTCGCAACATAATGAACGGTATGGCAATTCATCAAGAAAATTAGCCGTTACATTATAAATCAGAGCAATATGAGATATAATGCCATAATACCTTTTATCTTTGAAAAGATCGTCTTGAGTTGGGTAATAATCGGACAACATTTGTTCCGCTCTTTTTCCATAGGCAATCGCTTCTCCCAAATCTGTTAGATCAATGACCAATAAATCCCATAATAATTGTACTTTCTCGTTAAAGAAATCCTCTTTGGTTGTATCTAATTTATTCAAGTATTCTTTTTTAGTTTTTATTGCCAGCTCATGCTGATTGTTGCTGTGATAATACGATGACAAAAAAGAATATGCAGCATTAACAAAAGAATAATTACATGAATCAATAGCAACGCAATCATTGATTATTTCTTTGCTATAATAAAAAGCATCGTCTTTGTTTCCTACTAAATTATTATAATATGAGCAAAGGCATAAACAATCGAGATAACCACATGAATGCAAACCGTCACTATTAGCGGAATAAAGCTTAAGCTTATTGGTGTATTGTTCAACCATTTTGATATCCCTTTCAGAAACACTTGTTTGTATGATTGATAACAAACAATGGCCAAAATGTTGGACATAGTTTTGGTCTTTTAAGTAATCACTCTTTTCAAAAACAGCAGCGGATTGAATATGATAATTAAGACCTGAAATAGTATCTCCTAGCATACGACTTACATTTCCAAGCCTCCATAAGTCATCAGCGGCCTCAACACTTGTTTCTCCTTTCATCTGTTTTACAATATCATAATGTTGTTGTCTATATACAAATGATTTTGATATTTCACCTAACATAGTGGCATTAACTATTACACTATCCAATGCGGAAAGATACTCCTGAGATTGTTCGCCTTTTTGCGACCTAACTGTTTCCAGTCGCTCTAATGCCCTGTCTAAGGATTGGGCATTGGCAAAGAAAGAAAGCGATAATAATGCTGCCGCCAATAATAATATCTTTTTCATAGCTGAAGAATTCATAGATTTCAAGTGCAAAAATACAACTATCTTCTAATAATCCGAAAAGCCCGGCCAGGAACTGAGTCCCAGCCGAGCCAACACAAGTAATGCTTTTCGTTATTGTTTTTTTTTGAGCATCACTTGTGTTTTCATTATTCGTTTACCATCCCCAGTAGGAAGAAGTGCTAATGGTTCTTCCGTATGCGTCTCTTGTAGTGGTCTCAACCTCGCCACAAGGATAGGTGGTCGTGCTTGATCTACTGACGGTTCTTCCGAAAGCGTCACTTGTGGTAGTCTCAATTTCGCCCCAAGGGGTGCTGTAGCTTTCGGACGAGCCGAGTCTGTTTCCATACGCATCAGTGTAGGTGGTGCTGTAGTTGCCCAGGCAATCCAGGCTGCTGCTCGAAGAACCGATTCTCCTGCCATAGGCATCGGTGTAGGTAGTGCTGACATTGCCGAAACTATCTACCCAACTTGATGAAGTGCCAACGGTCAGGCCGTATGAGTTGGTGGTACGGGTGTCGATGGTGTTGCCCCAGCTGCTGAAGGTCGTGGTGTAGCTTTGGGCGAAGGTGCTGAACGGAAGGATTACCATTGCTGCGATGATGATTAAATACTTTTTCATTTTACTTGTGTTTTAGATTGTTGAACTTATTGTTTGTTTGACTTTGTTTGCCTTTTAATGACAAGTTTCCGAAAAAGGTAACCTCATTTTGGAAACTTTTTTCAAACTTTTTTTCTAAAACACTGAAAATGAATAAAAAAAGCAGAGAGCGAAGCTTCGCTCTCTGCACAAATGTTTTTTATCAAAAAGTGTTATACTTCACCTTCTTTTAGGGACATACGTCTTGTTGCCTTTACTGTTGTAGTAATACTGTCCTCCACGGTTTCCTGTGTGAACGGTTTTGCCTCTCCCATAATTATAGGCTCCCGACGAATAGTCTTTTGCCCTAGAGCCTCTGCTACCCGTATAAGGATTAGTGTTGCTAATGGTGGAAAAGTTGTTTTGATTGGTGCGGTCAGACTGGGTTTTGTAATGGCCGCTCACGTAAGTGCCATTCTTTTTGACATAGCCACGTTGATACCTTGTGCTTTGTGCGAAGGAAACCGCCGATGTCATCAGTGTGATGACCAAGATGATGAATAATTTCTTCATAGTTGTAATGTTTTAAGTAGTTAATTTAAATGAATTACAACCTTAATGCAATATATCCGTAAAAAGTAACCTCATAAAAACAATTATTTCGCGTCCATGTCTAATCCAACAACACAAAACCCGCCCAATAGTATGGGTTTTCATATAACTTGTTCCCTTCCGTGTCTGAATAATCCCTAACAAATTTCTGAGCGTTTTTCAATGATTGAGTTTTGCTGACTCCCGAGAAATAGTTCCTGTAAAACTCAACCATCAACAATTCAGTTGCATTATCGTCGACTTTCCATAAACTCATGAGAATAGATCTTACCCCAGCTTTTTTAAACCCTCTTTGTAAACCGAAAACGCCATCTCCTTTTAAGTCGCCCAAACCTGTTTGACATGCAGACAAAACAACCAAGTCAGTTCCACGAAGATCAAGTTCAGAAATCTCCTGGGCCGTCAGAATTCCATCATCTAAATAATCCGGCATTTCTTCTCCAGAAAGAGTTGTATTTACTCCAGCGAAGTACAAACCCGAACGAGTTAATGCTTTGTCTTCTTCTGTCATCAAGTCATTATTTGCAATTTGCCTATTTTCAAAACTCTTTCGATTAGCCATTGATTCAGACCAATAATAACCGTGCGTGGAAACATGTATTATGCCGTAGTTGTTTCCAGAAAGAGCTTTAAAAGACTCTTCAGTTCCCATTTGATCCGTAAACAGCCTAATGGAAAAACTTGAAGGCAGAATGTGGGTGATGGAATTTATTTCTCGTTTTGACCCAGCGAGATTTCTAACACTTCCTCTATCATCGTCTATAACAGACCTTTCTGCATAGTGGTATAAACCATTGTTTTGCAAATCATTAATCTTGTTAGCCGCTTCTATATCATTAGAATTTGCAAAGTAGTCCAATCCACCAAATAGAACAATTGATTCCTGACTTCTATTGTCATTAAGTGTTGCAATTTCGCGAGTCGAAGATAATCTACGCATATCAAAACAATCTGAAACCCTTTGTCCAGTAGGAGTTAATGCAGATTCAATAGCTAGATTATTAAGTTCTCCATCAGGTGAAAAATAAATTGTTTCCACCCCTTCAATTTCATTCTCTAAAGGTTTCCAAACAAAATCGTATAACGCCGAAGAATTGTAAAGCAAATAGAATTCTATAGTGTCTAAATCGTTGGTTTCAAATAATTCAACCACCTTAGGATACTCATAATAATCTTTTAAGCATAATGCGTAATAAACTAAAAGGGTGTCTTTGGGAATAGTAATAAACTCTATTGCAAGTTGATCATTGTGCAAGCTCTGTTTTATAGTATTATAATCCGTATTATATTGAATTTCAAGGTTTTTATATACCTTTGATTCTTGTAACAACTCTCTTT
This sequence comes from uncultured Bacteroidia bacterium, assembly GCA_902794155.1. Taxonomy (GTDB): domain Bacteria; phylum Bacteroidota; class Bacteroidia; order Bacteroidales; family F082; genus Limimorpha. The sequence continues at coordinate 32,816 of CADBGN010000001.1, read as the reverse complement.
CTGTACGCTCAATACTAAACCTCAATGAGTCCACATTGCCATCGCGATAATCCGAGTGTAGTAGGATGCGATTATAGTACGACTTTGTTTGACACAATTCTACATACTTACTGTACAGAGAATCACTTTCATCTAATAAAAGATTCTTTATATGTATATTCGTGTTTAACAGCAAGCCCTTAGACAATAATACCGAATTATACACAGAAGCAACCATCTCATTAGAAGGTTCCATTAGTAAACATTTTGGCATGTCTTTATAAAACCATTCCGAATACATTTGCCAAATATTCTCTCTCTCAAATGAAGTAGTTCCAGATAAACTGTACAATACTCTTGAAACAATGGTATTGTTAACAACATCTTTCCATTGTTTCATCATTTGTATATCTTTCGTTTCAAAATATGACAAGTAGAGTCCAATAGCCGTTTGCAAAAACGCAGGACTATTATCCATTTCATTTGTTGCCAGGATATTATATGACTTTTGCAAATATAGCAAACACGAATCGTACTCATTCATATCATGATACACATTAGCCAAATTATAATATACTTGTGCTAAATCTACATGTTCATATTGATGTTCCTCATAAAACAATTCTTCTGCTTGATGTAATAATCGGATCGAATTTTCATCGTCTCCAATCTCATTGTAGATTACGGCAAGATTACAAATCGCATAAACATAATACGGATCATGTGACCCCACAACATTCTTTAATATATCAACACATTGTAATTGCATAGCAAGTACCTCATCCTTGTCATAGTTTGTCAAATGAGTTTTATAAGTTGCTAAATTATTAAGTGCTGTACTAAACTCGATGGCATTCTCCCCATCCATCTTTAACCTAAAATCAAGAACCCTTTCAGCAATATCAACTGCTCGTTTATAGTTGCCTATAGCATCATAACATGACGCCAAGTTACTGAGTATTAAAACATATTCCGAGTTATTTCTTTCATTTGATTTGTCGTAATAAACCAATGCTTTTTCATTAATTCGACACGCAAGGGGATAATCACCAATATTGCTATAATAATAGGCAAGATTAGATAATTCAATTGCGTATTCTTCTTCGCTATAACTAGGATCCAATTGCATCAAATCAAGAATCTTGTTTTCGATTTCTATGGCTAATTGATAATAGCCTAAATCGCTATAACAAGCAGCTATATTATTAAGAATAATAATGTCTGAAACTGCCTGAAAATCACCATATATTTTTTTTAAAAGCCTTAACACTTCATAGTAATCACCAATTGCAAGATAATATTGCAATAGTCCACTATACTTATCCACCTTTAATTCGGTTTTCTTATCATTATCTATTATTTCTTCCAAATGTTTGAGTATTTCTCGGACAGCATTATAATTCTCCAACTCTCCTTGATAATTAATAAGATTGTATGCCGATTCGAGGTATTCATCAGAATTCAAATCAAATATATTACCTGAAATATCATATGCATATTCTCCATATAATGCGGCTTTTTCATAATCCCCCATATTAAAGCAGCAATAACCGCATTCTGTTATCGTATTAAAATGCCAAATTGAATACACTCCTAAAGAATCCCTCTCTACCTGTGCGCATAATTCCAAGTTTACTAATGCCAAACTATCATCACCAGACAAAAAAAACTGGTCTGCAATCGCAGATAATGAATCTGAAACAATCGTTTTTCGCCTGTCTATTGGGTCAAACCTGTAATATCTTGGAGATAATTCTTCTGCTTTAATTGTATCACCCAACTTGTAAAAGCATGAGGACAACCACATGGAGGAATATATTCTTCTAGTGCTTGCCGAATCAATTTCAACTTTATCTAAGCTATCACATAAAGAGAAGAACAGAAGAGCTTCCTCAAACCGTTCCTCATTATATAGAAAAACGCCAGCAGAAAACGCACTATCGGATTGTATGCTTTGAGGTTTTACATATAAACCACATAACAGCAATACAGCCAACAAAAAAGAATATTTGGCACTCATCTCGTTTTAGTTAATAATATTAGGCATTTTATTCTTTGTATCCTTTATTTCTTCTTCATACAAGCACCACTTATCATTCCGACATGGCTTTTGCCTCTTCCAAATATCTACTATCAGATTTCGCTATCTGCTTCAGCAACCTCTTCGCCTTAAACACCTTATGCGTCTTGGCATATAGCAACGCCTGGTACCAATCTAGTTCATCGGAATCCAGTTTCAGCATCTGCTGATGGTATTCAGTTTCTTCCTCGGTCGGATAAGTGATGCTTTGCTCTTCTTGGATGAGCTGTCTTGCCTTGTCGATGTTATCTTGCGCATCGGAATAGTTGCCTTGTTGAAGATCGTCATAAATCAAGGCCAGGCTTTCTTCAACGCCACTACCGCGAACCACTGGCTGTTCCAAATGAGCGATATAATCTCCACCCAACGAAGACATCTTCCAAGCATCATGCACGATGATGATGCCAAAGAAGAAGCAGGCTGCAGCGGCCAATGACACAAACAGTTTGACCTTCCGTACTCCACCATTAGGTGCAGATGCAGCGGTAACTTCATCAGTTACATCTGGAGTGGCCTCGATTGGATTGTCAGCCTGTTTTTCTTGTTCTTGAAGCATAGCTTTGAGTTCCTTGCGCTGGATGCCCAACACCACCTCCGAATGAAGCTCGTATGCTTTTCTATAAGCCTCATCGCTTTGCAGACGCTCCTCAAACTGCATCCTTTCCGTGTCGCTCAGTGTGCCATCCATATAGCCGTCGAACAATTCTATATCTTTTTCTGTGGTATTCATGTCTTTTCCTGTTTAAAAGTAACCCGAATAGATTAAAAAACTGCCATAACTGCCTGCTTCAACTTTTGCATGCACTTGTATTTCTGCGTTTTTACCGCATCGGTCGAGGCATATTTCATCTGTGTGGCAATCTCTTCACCCGACAGCTTCTCCCAATAGTGCATCCGCAAGATGTCGGAACAAGGATAAATCATCTTGCTCACAATCTCGTCAATCTTCCGCTCTTTTTCTTCCTTTTCCTCCATCTCCTCAGCGTCTGAATCCACCAAGTCGAGATTCTGCAAGTCCATTTCCGTAGTCATCTCCTTGAACTTGCGGTCGTTGGCCATCATCTTGTACTTGCCCACGGCAAACAGATAGGTGGTCAAGGTGCTGGTCATCTTGCCGAGTTTTCCCTTTTGGATGTTCTCCCACAAGGTCACATTGGCATCTTGGTACAAGTCGATCAAATAATCATCATCCTTGCCGTAAGTGTTTCTGAAATGGTTTAGAAACGCGCCCTTGTTGGCGGCGTAAAACCCATTGATGATTTTACGGTCGTTGTTTCTGAAACCATCTATGATTTGCTGGTCAGTCATCATGATCAGAATAGTTTTTCGTCAATTGAATTGGGTGCTCCCTCTCTTTGGCTTTGCTGAGGGTACTTGGCTACATATAGCATTCGGTTATCTATGGCGGCCATTACTTCCTGCCAAGTCGCATTGCTCATGGTTGCTCGGTTTTCCCACAACAGGTACGACAACATTCCGTGGTAATTGCCTTGGCTATCACGATACTCAAAGTTGTTTTGGTATGCTTTGCAGGCTGAGACAAACAGCCATGCTGTGGACTCTCTCTTCACGCTGCCTGCGTTCCTCTCGGTAGGCACTTCAAACCTTTCTTGAACGCCTCTCACCACATCCTCATCTTCGTCGCCCCGAGACCCAGAACCACTATGGCATGCATCCGATACGACGATAATCTTTCCCTTATCACCAACCTTAGCTCTCAGTTGATTAAGGAAGTCATACAGTTCATCGTCAACAATGTGATTCTGTCCCTTGTATTTCCCCGAATAATCTTTACAGGCATCGTAAGGAATCCATGCCTCATCATAGCCATCCGGCTCGTCACAATCAAGGTCGGTAATTTGCTGGCCGTGCCCTGAGAAGTGGATATAAACCACATCACCCAAGGAAGCTTTTTTCGAAAGATTGTTCAACGCTTCCATGATACCTTGCTTCGTGGCAGCTTTGTTACTGAGGATCTGCACCTGCTCAAAGCCATTCACTTCAAGCATCTCTGTGACAAAGGAAATATCGTTATCGCCATGAATCTTGCACCAGCCGCTTTCTTCGGGGTAGTCACCGATACCAATTACTAAGGCCAGCTTGTTTTGGGCATTAACCATTCCACTAATTAGCAATAGTGCGATTAAGATTAGTTTTTGCAAATACATAGGTTCCATTCCTGTTTGAGACTGCAATAATACGAAATTTTGCCGTAATCACCACGCTTTTGTACTCTAAACAGATTCCCTACGCTTATATACATCACAATCTAAGTATCCCCGCCGTTCATATAGCCCCCTCGTGTCGAAAAAAAGAAAAACGAACCATTTACGGCTCGTTTTCACGTCGTTTTAATTGTTTACAAATTGGTTTTTTACTGTCTGCACTGTCTGTATGCTGAATCCCGTCAGCCTCGCAACGTTCCTGATGCTATACCCACGTTTGAGCAGCGATATAACCTCCTTGTATTCTTCCTTCTTTTGCTCGATGGTCTTAACGCTACCTTTACGCCGCCCAAGCTTACCTCCACGATCGATGTATTGCTGGCGCCCACTATTGAGACGATATTGAATGTTGCTTCTCTCAATATTAGACATCTCGGCGAGAATGGTGATCATAATGGAAGCCACGGGGTTGACCTCTCCATTGGGTTGCAGTGAATAAAGGCCAATGTTCTGGATATAGACGCATACCTTGGCCTCGTGCAGAATCTCAAGGCTTCGCAAAACCTGGAGTGTAGATCGTCCAAGTCGCGATAATTCTGAGATAAGTAGATAATTGACAGAGCTGTTCTTGCAGTATTCGAGGCACTGCGTAAGAATCTCCCGTTCTTCAATTCTCTTCGCCCCGGATATGTGTTCCTCAAAGGTTTTCACAATTTCCATTTCCTGTGATAAGGCGAATCGTGTCAAATCAGCCACCTGTCTTGCCGTGTCTTGCCGATCGGTTTGGGATGACACACGGGCATAGATGACCGCCTTGGTGTTATTAGTGTTCATAATTAAATCAAAGATTTGTTGTTGAATGGTTGGAATGGTGTTCAAAATGGCGTAATCAGATTTATTTTTGAACACCCATTATTTTTGAACGATTGAAGGGAGCAACCGGCAAAACTCCAATCACTCCCTTCTTTTTTGGTGTAACTTAAATAATGTGATAATTACGGGACCACGATAAGCTCGCTTTGGGGGTTAAGCTTGTCAGCATATTTGGTATAAACGTATTCAAGCAGCAAAGACTTGATGGCTCTTGCTCGATCGTCGTTGTCGTAGAAATAGTAGTAGGTCTGCGGGTTACCATAGATATCGGTGGTCTTGATAGTGCCTCTAAACCTTTCTCTATCCCTCATAAACTCACCGTAGGAAATGGAATCCTCTGTGTCGGTGTTGTCGTATTGGATGTATAGGCTAACAAACAATTGTTTGCCTTCCCAGAGGTCAACGCCGTTAAACCAGCTATTCCAATCATTTCCTGTTCTTCGTTGACGGGACACCATGAGCGTTTTGTCCCGTTTCGATTTGTAGATGGGTTTACCCGCCTCCTTGACCATTCTGATTATTGTGGCCGGGGTTATGGCGAGAAGTTCATCATCCGTTAGTTTTTCGATTATTTGGATTTTTCTTTTGGGAGCGTACCTTTTGAAAAGCTCCGTATTGATGTTGGTTTTCATATTTGCTTGTTTTTAAGGTAAATAAGTTCCGTTAACTACCGTCTTGTAATAGGAATCGTTTGGAATCCTTACTTTGTTCCAGACGATCTGCCATACAATGTATTTGAGGTTTGGTTTTTCATCCAAGAGCATTTCCACAGTGACCTTCAAGGCCGGGAATACATGGTGCAATGCTCTTTCCTTGGAACCCTTTGATAATGAATTCCAATACTTTATTGTCATTTTTCTTGTTGACATGGTTGTTTGTATTTTAGTGTTTTTGAAATGGCGTTATCCAAGAATCACAAAGTCCTTGTCGAACTCTTCAGGTGACATGGGTAATGCGTATGCGATATCTTTCCCGTTCGTTGGGGTGAACAGGAAATAAAGTTCGTGATACCAGTTCCCTTCTTCGTCGGAACTGATAAGGATGTGCCTGTCTCCCTTCCCTTCTTTTATTTCCTTTTGGCAGGCTTCAAACAAGTCATGAATGGTTAATACTTTACTTTTGTTCATAGTTGTTGATTTTGAGTTTGTTGTTGTTTAGGTTTGTCTTCATTTTGTTGCGTTTTAGGTTCAAATGAAAATAAGTCCATGTCGTCGATGAAGTTGATGTTTTTCACGTCATCGATAATCTGTCGCAGGTCAGATTCCTTCAGCGTAAAGAAGTAGCCTTTGTAGGCATCCAGGATTTGTTCGGTAGTAAGCCATGGATGGTTGAGCAAGTCACATTCGATACTTTGATAGGCCTCTTCATATTCTTCATCCCATGAGTCGTCCCATCCGTATCTCGACGGGAAATAGTAGTCGTCGTCTTCGTGGGGATAGACATCGGTACATGTGGAAATGATGTGTTCGACAAAAGCAAGGCAGTTGATGACCTCGCTTTTTATCACAAATTCTCGGTCTGTGTGGGGCTCGTAATACCCACAGCTGAGATTTATTGCGGACACTTTAAGTCCACGTTCTTTAAGTTCTCCAACATCCGTAATAAGGCCACTCTCCTCCTTGTAGCCGAACAACTCTGGTTGTATGGCTTTCACGAATTCCGGTGAACAAAGCTGCGTCCACCCGCCGATGGTTGTAATAAGGTCGTCTCCATTCCGTCTGTCGCATTGGATGACAAACCTGCAATCGTCGAAAAAGCTCATATCGCATTTCCCTGAGCCTACACATCCCACTTCTTCAGATACGAAAAACACGGCCTTGCATTGGTCAAACTTCTTGAGGCATTTGAGATTAACCCAAACGCCAACCTTATCGTCAGCTCCCAATCCTTCTTGTCGCTTGTTTTTACGGGAGAAGCCAAAGATATAGTCCTTGGTCTCGATGGCTTCAAAGTCCTTGGAGTGTGTCTTTTGAACCTGGTCCATATGGGCACAGAGGCATGGATAATTCTCCGCCTCGCCTTTAACCACATAGATGTTTCCAAAATCGTCAGTCTTTGTGATGGCTTCGGGCACATTGTTTCTGAGCCACCATCTAATGAATTTCCTCATCTTCTTTTCGTTGCCAGAAGGTGAGTAGATCTTGAATAATTCTTTAAGTAATTTCATAATTCTTAATGTGTTATAGGGGAAAGTGCCAGATTATTCATCCAGCAAATTCCCCCAGGTTAATAATTCGTGTTTAGGCTGCTACCTCCTCTGCTTCTTCGACATAGTACGGCAGTCCTGTGATTGGGTTGATTCTGTCGTAATAAACTCCATTGAAAAGGTAGAAGGACAGCTTTTCGAGTGTGTGCTTGCTGATAGTTTTTGTAGTGTAGTTTACCACATTCCAATCCCATGAAAGGTAAGTGGTCAAATCCTTCTTGTCCTCGAAATAGGTCTTGTCGTAGTCGCTGTAGTGCCAGTTCTCTTCGATATATTTCTGCTCGGCTGCTTCCTTGCAATCCTCACAGCAATAGTCCGAATCAGTCAGCTCCGAATAAACGGAATTGTCGGAAAGATGAAGCTTCCCACATTTGGAACAAGTCGTAACATCATCCTCGTGATAGTAGGTCCCGTTGATTTCAATGAAGTCATCAAGTTCGTCGATGTCGCAGGTTTCTCGTTCTCCATGCACCCATACGGTACAAACATCCCACGCGTCTCTTTGATGGTAGCTGTCGTATTCTTGAGGCTCGTCTTCATCGTCTCCGTCTCCGTAAAGATTGATATCGGTTGTGTCCAAACCATAATCCGCTCCAGCTTCAGGATAGTTGTAAGCGATTCTCTTGTCAATATCATACCATTTGAACGAATCTTGGTATGAAAGCGTGTCCTCGCAATCCAGGTCACATTCGATGCGGAACTTTTTATCCGATAGCGAGTTTCCTTCGATATCTTCAAAGCTGCTGGCCGCCCCGCAGCCTGCGCCGATAGCCTTAAATCCATCAATGTATTTTTCTCGAATCAGAGCATCTACCAACGCTCTTTTGAGTTTGTTGTCCGACCCTCTTGAGTACTGTCTTTCGGCGAGTCTCCAAACCTTGCCGTCCTCGTCGTACACTTTGTTGTAAACGATACATCTAGCCACAATCTCGCCGTCCTTGTTCTCCAGATAGGCTGCTGAAGCGTCAATGGCGTTGTCGAAGAAATAGTAATGCCCCCTGTCAACCATGCATGAGCCGAAATCGCCGACACAAGCTGATGAAGAGTAAATCCGTGAAAACTCCTTGTTCACGAAAAGGGTGTTCTCAATGAGTGTTGTAGAGGAATAGCTTTGGAAATCCGTTGCAAACTCCTCCATAAGGTAAACCAAAACCTGTTCGGGTAAAGTCCTTCCGAACTCAGTCTCTAGTATCAAAGCCTGAAGCAGTTTCCCCGCTTTCATCTTGTAGGTTCTGCCGTCGTTGCAGTTCTTGTACCGGATGCATTTGATGTCTCCGTCTTGGCACACACCATTGAACTCGTCCGTGGCGTATTTGCTTGAGTAGAAAGTGTAGTTGATAAGCTGAACCTTATTGGGAAGGCTCTCATCGTTGCATCCCGATTCCTGGACCCGTTGAAGCATTGTCTGTTTCAACTCGCTCATGCTGGAAATGTTGATAAGCGAATAGTCTCCTGTCCTTGATGCCTCCTTGAAAAGTGAAGGCTGTTTGATGTAGGCGAGCAAGATTTTGTTTTTTCTTGACTTCTCACCATTACCGTGTTCGACAAATCCGAATCTCTCTTGGAATCCGGCATAGTCTTTGAAATTGTAACAAAGCATAATTTGTTGATTTTGAATTTGTTGTTGTTTTTTACGAATAGGCACAAAAAAGGGAGACAACACAAAATCCATGTAGTTAAATACTTGATAATGTGTTGCCTCCCGGCGAAAAGGGCAAAAAAAGCCCCCTACTGAGTTTTACGTCAGTTAGTTGAGGAACCAGTCGTAGCCTTCCGTGTCTTGATGTCTAAGGGCTTTTCTGATTCCAGTAGCAAATTCGGTGCAATTGGCGTTTCGTTCCAGCCATTTGTCGATATAGCTCGACTTCACGGCTTCGTTCAAAAGCTGCATCAGATTGAATGTTGAGATTGTTCCGTCGTTTCCCGCTTTTCTTCCGAAGTTGGGATTGACGACATACTGTCTCGTTGCTTCGTTAACGGCTTGGTCGCCCAGAATGAACTGGGGAATAGCCTTTTGTTGTGCCACGGGAAGGGCTTGCAATAGTCTCATTCTTCCGATAATGTGGCAGAACTGGTCTTCCGTCAGCCTAGTGTCCTGTAATTGGGCCAAGGCGTTCAGATTGTTGTCTTTCTCAGGGTTGAATCTGCTGAAAAGCTCAAGTGCTTTCTGGCTTATGTCTGCACTAGTCATACAGTCGATGGTTCCTGAAAATCCGTCTGTTTGTAGCATAAGGTTACTACAAACACGTACCTGCCATCCAACAAAGATTTTAAACTTCAGAGCGGATGGTCGGTTGTATAGTTTGTCTTCCGAATAGGCGCGGACTCCCCCGATAGTGAGGTGGATTTCCTGCCCGTCGATGTTTCTGGTACAAGAGCTGACCTTTGCGATCCATGCCAAACGTTGGTAATAGATTGTTCGCTCTTCATCTGTCAGCTCTGTTGATTTTTTGTGTAAGGCTGTCGGGATCCTTCCATTGATGGGGTGGGATACGCGGCATTCGATTGGAGATAAGCCTCCAAAGATGTTTTCAGCGGCCTTGTAGGTAGCCATACAAAAGTCTTGATGACTGATGGTCAAAGTGTTATCGCTGAAAGTTGGCACTATACATTTGTCTGCAATCTCGGCCAATGATATGGCCTGTGTGTTGCTTTCAATGAAGTTGGGATGTTGTTCCAATTCCATAGAGTTTGTGTCGTTGTTGTTCATAACGTGTTGATTTAAAACAGTTTTCTTAATTTCTTCACTCCTTTGATAACAGCCAGTGTTATCTCTAAAAGTGCAATGATGATGTCGCCGCCCTTCTCATACTTGTTCATTGGGTTTGTTTTGGCTGGCGACATGTTCTTTCTTCATGCGATTCTTCTGGATTTTGTCCTTCAGTTCAAGAATCGTAAGCGTTAAAATTGCCAGGCTCGTAATGACTGCTACGGGGCCTGATACGATGTTGCAAATGTTTTTCATAATTTGTCCTTTCTTTTAAATGATTAATAAATAATTTGATTGTTAGTAAATGTTTGATTCTTAATGTTTTCTATACAATAATAAGGCGATGAATAGGTCTGCAAACGGCCAAAAAAAAAGCCGAAACCCTGTCAAAATGCGGGTCGGCTCGGTATATAATAGTTCAGACTGGCAAAATCGGACGCAATTAAACGAATCTTGAGCGTTTAATCACAATTCGACGCCACCCTCCCGACTGTCGCCGAACCTCTCTTCAAGGTCCAGCGTCAAGAAGGCTGTCTGTTATAGTAAATTCTTACGTATTTTTATATCAATAATAAGGTCTTCGACGGTTATAAGACGGTGTTTTTCAACAACTTGACCTCGCGTAGAAATACCGACTCATACCTCCACAAAAAAAGAGGATGTCTTTCTTGATATCCTCTTTCTCTCTATTTTTCAATGATTTACACTCATTATTGTTTTGTTAGTTTAAATCTAAGGTTCGGATTTTCGGCTCTCATAGCAGTATTATCATAATATAACCATCCGTTTTTGACATTATAACAAACAGGTCCTGTTGTGATGTTAACAACATCGTTTTTATATGGATTACCTTTTATGGCAAAATGCGGGAAATCGCCTCTTGAAAAATCTAATTCAATATGGTCTTCATCACTTCTTTTAATCCACCAGAAATAATGAGTTGCTCCATTGAAAACACAAGTACCATTGCCCACATAATAATATTCATCGGTTTTGGAAGGAGTATTAAATGTTATTTTGCCGTTGCTTCCATCTGCGTCGGTAAAGGAATAGGTGCCCACAAAAGCGGATGGTTGGACATTGAGTGAAGTGTTCTGTGCGATCATTACCATAGGAAGAAAAGCCATCAAAAGAAGTAAGGATTTTTTCATTTCGGTTTGTGCCTGGTTATATACCATCAAGCTCGTCGGTTTTAGTTGTGACAATTTTAAGGCAAATATACAAAAAGCATCAAAACCAACACAAATACTGCGGGTATTATATAAACTTGTTGACAGAACACATTTCTCACGATTATGCCAAAGTTGGACCGGGCATTTGAGGTGGTTTATAGGAAATTGTATTTCTGAGGGTTATTCAGTAGCTCGATCTCGCGTAGCAATACTGGCATCCCGTAAAGCATTTCTTTGGCGGCCATCCCCCTATGTCGATGCTATCCGTACAACCGCATAATTCCCTGTGATTCTGTTGCTTTTTTGAAACGGGCATGTGGCTATCGTGAAGTTGCTCCAATAATGCACCATCAATACATGCTGATTTTGGGAATCCCGGCACAGAACATGAATAGATGTTTACTCCGTACTGGTTGCACAACTTCCCCATCCACTCTTTCGTCCTTTCCCGTTCAACCTCGTCTGGCGGCATGAGTGTTGCGCCGAGCTTTTCAAACCTTTGAAGGACTTTGGCATATTTGTTCTCGACGAAACTAAAGCTGTATGTCCTAATTCCCAACGGAGCGGTCGAGGCTATTATCTTTGGCATGTATCCTAAATTGGAATAGACCTGGCCCGACGCATCCTTGAATCGAATAATGGGGTCAATGCGCAGCCGAACACGAAGCGGATTCCCAAGCAAATTGATTATCTCAGGAATGTCAGCCACAGATTCTTCCCATATTGGTGCGCGCGGTTCCATTACGATAGGATAGCCATAGCAGTCAACTCCCATAGGCAGCTGTCCCATTCCCGTGATTGTAAGTTGCAGATATAGCTGAATACGGTTGTCACGCAGTTCCTTCAGATAGCTATACAAAGGATCGGTCAACAAGCTCTTGGGGTGTTTTGTCCATAGCACCAGGGTATGTATCAGCAACCCTTTGTTTCTGCGTATTTCAACTTCCTCTATAAGTGCGTTGGGATAAAATTTTGGCATGTCGGTCATTCTGGATGCGCTGAGTACAATGCCGATATTTTGTTTATTTGCTGTCATCTTCTTTTATTGTTGTTTTTCATTGCAACAATTAGGCTTACAGGTTGGCAAAGATAATGGTTTTAGATTGATGCGCCGTACTGTCTATTTGTCAAGAAATGCCCAAATACGCTGTTTTACGCTCTTGTCGCCGTGAGTTCCTGATATATAGAAACAAACACAAAATAATATATGTTTTTTGGTCTTATGGAGGCATTGTTCGGATTAGGTCTGCGGCACAACGAACAACCATCCTCCTTAAAAACTGACATGCCGCAAGATATGAATAATACCACTCTCGTCCCTCCTCAATTCAGGGACGATGTGGAGAGCTTAAAATCCTTTGTGGGTAATGAGAACTGGAAACCGGGACTTGAAATCAAATTGGAGTTAAAGGATCTACTTGCATTATGTCCGCGCGAAAGAAGGCGGTCGGATGCATACAAGAAACTCATTGCTTATCTGAAGGATGATTGTCAAATACAACTAATTATTAAATCTAAAAGAAATGACAATTAAAAAAAACAATGGGGGTTGCAAACTAAAAACCCCTTATGGAGACCTCATAGTAAACGATAAGGGAGAGGTCTATCAGAATGGAAAGCAATTGACGCAAAGTGATGAAATGTATGATTCCGATACAGTTTTATCCGTGTGCATTAACCCATTTGTATATGTTGACGACAAAAGAAGCATATACGATAAGCGTGTTCATTTGGATAAGCTGATGGAAGCGGCTAATTATGTTCAAGGCACTAAGGTTGGCAAAACGGATCCTGTTATTCTGCACAAGGATCACGACAGGAACAACTATGAAAGTTCCAATCTTGAATGGGTTGAGAAAGGAAGCCCCGAATATGCCGCTTACCGCAAAGATGAAATTGAGCAAATCAAGAAGAGAAATGCTGAACTGAATCCGAACAAGGCATTTCCAAATTTCATGCAGCCCAAACCCTGAAGGCCAGAGATAGATGAGAATAACTAAGTTCCGTCTATCTCTTTGATTCTCTTGTTGATGAAAATGGAAAAAATGGACACTTTGGCGGTTTAATACCCTTATGGATGATAGGGACTGTCCATTTTTTCCACCGAGATTGGTGAATTCTATTAATCAATAACAATACCAGTCCCTTTTTTGCAATAAAAATGGACATCTATATTAAAAACAAATAGAAGACCCATTGCCGACCTGGCCATTCGGCAAAGCTAGTCTCGCTCACGCTCAACATACACTTTCCCTCATCCCCAATGGGTCTATACGCTGCGCGTATGGTTTATTGAAGTATAGATATTATTCTCTTTCAGAAGGGAAAGATATATTTCAATTATAACCTGCGCCAGCAGCACTCAAGGCAAACACGAGGACTGAAAGGACGAGTGGGTTGGCTTGGTGTATCTTATTGCAAAAGAAATGTTTAATGCTATTTTTTTCAATTAAATCTTTCCATTCAATCCCCAGTCCCTATCACAAACCACCATTCAACATTTTTATCAAACATAAAATAAAATTATTATGGAAAAATTTAAAATAAACATTCCAGAAGGGATTTATCATTTAAGTGATTGTCAAGGTCTTCAATCACAATTTCCACAAGGCAGCTTCATACTCGACAAGACCATAACTGGATGCGGAGCTACTACCATGTTCCTTTCCGACAACATCCCAACTATCCTGTGTAGCGCGAGATTGGAGTTGATGCACTGTAAGGCCAATTCCCCAAAGTTCATCGGCTTGGTACATGAATTCAGGAAGTTTGGAGACACGAGGTCTGTGCTTACCCTTGAAAACGAACTGATGGATTATGTCAACGATCACTCACCCCTTTGTTCACCATTTCCGCCGAAGATACTAGTAAGTTATGACTCCTTCAAACATGTGGCGCAGGCATTGGCGATGAAAATGAAATTAGCAGGATTTAGGATTGTGGTGGACGAGGCTCAGACACTCTTCACCGACGCATCATTCAAAGGTGATGTGGAGATTGAGTTCCTAGAAAACCTAAAACAAAACAATCAGGTCATCTTCCTCTCCGCCACGCCATACATCGAAAACTACTTGGATCAGATGGACGACTTCAAATACTTGCCTTACGTTGAACTCGTCTGGCCACCGTCTTCAACCCATCCAACCAACATCGAGAAACTGCCATATTATCAGAACTCACCACTGAAAACGGCAACACATATCATACAGGGCTTTCGGGATAGAGGCTATTTCAAGGGCAAGATATGTGATGGACAGGCGGTGTATTCCAATGAAGCAGTGTTTTATATCAATGACGTAGGCTCCATCAAAGAAATCATCAAGGCCAACCAACTCACTCCTGACGACACCAATATCATCTGCGCAGTGAATAACGATAACAGCAAGCGACTGAAAGAGATCGGCTTCGAGATAGGACATGCGCCGAAGATGGGAGAGCGGCACAAGACATTCACCTTTGTAACGAAATGTGCCTTTGAGGGAGTTGACTTCTATTCTCCATGCGCATATACCTACATCTTCAGCAACATCAACCTCGACAACCTAGCCCTCGACATATCCATTGACTTACCGCAGATTATGGGAAGGCAGAGACGTGGAGACAACCCATTCCGATACGATGCCACATTTTATTACAAAGAGTTCATGAATTACAGCGACAACAACCATGCGGATTTCATCAACAGGATCACGCAAAAGAAAAAGCTCTCGGAAGGCCTAATCGACACTTACAACAACTGCAATGAGGCGAGCGTAAGACATATGCTTGGGGACAAATACAGGACCAGCCAAAAAATCGACAAGTTCAGCAAGGATTATGTGGCAGTGATAGATGACAAGGTAAAAGGCACTCAAAGGGTGGTGTTCAACGATCTGGCCATGTTCAACGAAATCAGGGCGTGGGATATACAAAAAAGCCAATACATCGATGGTTGCCAGGTGATGCGGTCTGTTGATGATGCCACGTTTTCGATTACCGAGGACAAGGAACTGGAGTCGTTTCTGCTTGCATTTGATGGCACCTTTGAAGATATGATGAGAATGTATTGCGATTTCCTCCAACAACACCCCGATTACAAGGCCAAGCTCGAATGGTTGCCGCAGATACCTTTGGAGATTAAGAACTACTACAACGCCATCGGATCTGACAACCTACGCTCACTATCATACAAGGAAGCTGATATCAAACGGTTCATGGGGTATATTGACTTGCGCGATAGCATTAAGGCGGCAGCAGAGTCAATGTTCGTGAAAGGCCAGTTCTATACATTGAAGCAAACGAAAGAAATGGTGCAATTCATTTATGACAATCTCGGCGCAACTATGAAGGCCAAAGCAGCCGACCTAAAAGAATTGTTGGATTGTGCTGCCACGAAACAAACGGTAGATGGACGCAGGGAAAACGGCTATGTGATACTATAGTCATCAATGGCAGTGGCGTTATCGACCACTGTTTTTTTCAGAACGAGGATGTGGGGATAGACATATTTATCGACAGAGAGTTTCCTTATTGTGGCTCAAGATTCAATGACAAAGTAAGGAATGGAAGGAAACGACTGACTCAAAAAGTGCTGCATTTTGTGAGAACCTTGGGGTGTAGCCGTTCTACACCCCTGCGACATTGTGAAAGCCCATACCTAACCGACTGATATACAATGGGTGTAAGCACAAATTGCATCGATGGTCAAAAACAACAATCCGCAGCCTTACACCCCAAATCCATCACGCATACACCCCCAATCCACCATCTCCGCACCCTCACTTACACACACAAAAAAGCCCACCACGACGGATGGGCTTATCAAATTGAACGGACTAAGCTGGCTATTTCAATCCCATTTTTCGCTCGTACCTATCAAAAGAGTTCTTCACCGAATACCTATCCACACCCAACTTCTTGGCGATTGTGCCTAAGCCGATTATTTTCCCGTTTTCATCAAGAGTACCGCGCAAGTAATACCACTCCTCAATTTCCTCTTGGGTGAGCCTTCTATGCTCTGGTGCTGCTTCCGTAGAGTCCGTTTCGTCTGTGCTGGCTTCGTTGGCTTGAACCTGAAGGCCGAAATCCGTAAACTTGGACAGGTAGCGTTCCATGCAGTAGTTCGCGATGTAGATGGTGAGCTCTTTCACGGTCCTTCTAAGCTTAATATCCTTCGGTTGTGGCTCTCCGGCAAGCATGTGAAGGACTATGGCGCAGTGGAAAGGGATTGTGCCAATGCGCATCCTTAGTTTATTACGCTCTTCGACTCCCTCCTGCACGAAACGATTATACTGCTCATCCAACCAATCCTGAAGGGCTTCGCAGACATAATCCACGTTGACCTCGTACTTTGGGCAAGCCATATCCTTACCATCTACGGTCTGGAAACAGTATTTTTGCCTCCAAGAATCGATCTGGTCTTGAATGTTGTCGAGGTCGCTGCCGCTGGGGTATTCAAAATAAGGAGCCATTCGACCCATTTCCGGAATAACAGCAAAGCAGATTCTTGAAGCCGTACCACCATCGACCTCATCCGCATTGATAAGCGAATCTATGGCCTTGGGAGTGCCCGTGAAGGTGTAGTTGAAATTGACTGGAAACGTGCCGTGTGTAGCACTTTTCGACATGTTGTTCAGGTAGATAGGCTCGTTGTAAAAAGCCTTGCGCAGGAAGTCAAAAGAAAGTCCATTGCTTTTTTTGAAGACATTCTTGACAGTTGCGGTCTCGGTCTCAATGGCGTGGATGTGCACGCCCTGATTGTTCGCCATCACCTCATGGAACTTGGCCTGTGAGATGTTGATTCCGGCGGTCTGGATGATGGCGTCACTGGTATCTTTACGGGTGAGCTTCTCCTTATCAGCGTCGATTACCCTTTCAAAGAGGGTTTGGTAGAAGCTGAGGATCGTGCCTTTCCCTGAACCCTGCTCGCCCTCGACAATGACTTGAATGCTGGGAGAGTGTTGCTTGCCGTCCAGGTACAACGCCCGTACTTTCGAAAAACCAAGTGCTCCAAACGCCGGAAGTAGACTCATCATCACCGCGTCCTTGTAATCGCCGGGGCAGCCATCAAGGACGGAGGCAAGGATTGGAATGGAGGAATAGTCGGGCATTGGGAACTTGGAGTGAAAACAATCGATCCACCCTTTAAGACTCTGCTCCGACTTCGTTGACGGGACAGCAACGGGGTTGACGGTTTGCTTCAACTCCATCATCTGTTTACGCTCGTTAACTCTGATTTCACTAAACGCCTGGGCCTTACGAATCTCGTTGTCGGTTTGGTTGTCATCCTCGGCCATAGTGTCTTTACTGGCTTCGTGATGCTCGTTGATACTGTTCGTTGACTTGGCATCCTCCAAGTTAATCCTGTCGTTGGTGTTGTGGGTGTGCTCCTCTTGGCTGGTCTTGGAATCGCCTCTGTTAGCAAAATAACTAATCACACGATAGATGCCATAACAACTAGCAATTATTAGTGAACCGATTCCAAGTAATCCGAGCGGTTTCTTGCCTTTAACCCTAGCCTTTAACGGACCGACTCTTCCTTCAATTTCTTCCATCTTGTATTTACTGTTTCTATTTTCTTTTTTCATTCTATTAAATTATGTAATAAATTAACAATTCTGATCTGTCTTAAAATTACTCTTAATCTTTCTTCTGAGGGGTGTTTTCTTCTAATCGATAGGCAGCCTCCTTTCATCTTTTAGGTTTAACTTTCTGACAATCAATCTACTGTATCTTGGTTCTCCATTGATTTCCGTGAGTTGATGTCCGGGTGTATCGTAGCTGGAATCGATGACGGCATACCTCGCGATCAAATCAACCAACTCAAATTTCTCCTGGTCAAGCTTATCGAGGGCTGATATCGGTACCCCCAACAGCCCATCATAGTCAGTCGGTATCTCACACGTCCTATCAACATTAAGGGCAGGGTAAAGGTCAAATTGCTGATACTCTCGGTCGGATATGCTCGCGGTGAAATTCGGATAGTTTTTCCCCGGCGTAGGTAGTGTCGTGAACCATCTAGAGAGCCCGGTAAGGTTGGCCAGTTCTCCCTTTGGCGTTTGAAAGTAGTCAGGAGCCGTATAACCCAACCTCACGACACCCTCCTTTATCGCTGGGAACACAGATTGGCATGAGACTGCATTCTTATTACCGAGAATCAAGAAGTCCTTTTCGTGTTCAAGCAGCTGGGTGAAGAACGGCCTGAACAGCGAGTATGGCGGGTTGGTTACTACTATATCGGACTGCTGCATAATTGCCGTCGAGTCGTTGCTTCTGAAATCCCCGTCGATCTTGCTTACCGTGGTCTTATCGCCGTCATACTCGAATAGTTCTCCAGCAATTCCAGAGCAGAAGAGGCCCTGTAATCCGAGCTCCTTGAAGTTGTCGACGTAGTAATCCTTAAACGCACTAGTCTGGTCATCACAATTGCAATAGACAACCTTGCCCTCGAAGGATGCGGTATAGTGGGCCAACTCAAGCTCCACATCAGACCGGCGCGTATAGTACTCGTCGTTTTTGGCTCTTTTCGCGTTACTTAGATGGTCGTGGCTCATGGTCTGGTGATTTGATAGGTGATTAATCCTGGTTGCGTCGCCGTTGAAGTAGCAAAACTGTCTGTCTTGGTGATGGTGCTGGTGAATGTCTCTTTCATAATCGTTAGTTTTGGTTTGACTTGTAGTTGGTGATGATGACTTCCTCTCCCTGGCGCCCATTCCCGTTGCGGTTGATATTGCGCTTTACCGGGACCACATCGATATTGTAGCCAGCGTAGAGGTCCTTGATGTAGTCGGTATTGGAGTTGGAGAGCATACAATGGACTCTGCTTGCTGTTAGTCGTTGGAAGAGGTTGTGAAGGCGTAAATGATCCTCCTCGCTGAACCCGCCCGCTTGGTAGCCGTCGAAGGTTGAGTAGTACGGCGGATCGAAGTAAACGAAATCCCCAGCCGTAAGCCCATCGCAAGCATCCTCGAAGTCGCCGTTCAGGATATCGACGTTTTTCAGGGCGGCGGAACAATTGGAGAGGTTGGCTTCATCGAATAACCTGATGCTTTCCTTCCAACCAAAGGCAGCGTTGTATTTGCCTTCAGCGTTCTCTCGATAAAGTCCGTTGAAGTTGGTCTTGTTGAGGAAAACGAATCGAGCAGCATCATCAACAGTCAAGGTGCCGGCATTGAATTCGGTGCGCGTTTGGTAGTAGAAGCCCTGTTTTTCGTCGAGGGTGTTGAAGGCGTTGAACCTCGTCTCGTATTCTGAAAGACGGTCGACCAACTCTTCCACATGATCCCGCACGCTGACATAGAGATTGATCAACTTGGGGTTGGAGTCGTTGAGGATTGCTTTGGCGGGTTGGGTGTTGAAGAATAATGCCCCACCGCCGACAAAAGGTTCCACGTAGGTGCCAATTTGTTCTGGCAACCTCGACGATAGCTCAGGCAGAAGTTGCGTTTTCCCGCCAACCCACTTGGTGAAAGGTGAAGCTGGGGTGATGATGGAAGCGCCGAAGATGACGCTCCCGGTTGTTGTGGTTGATTTCATAGGGTTCTGGTTTAATGGTTAGACATACGAGAAAGGATATTTTTGTGCTTCCCACTGAGTCGCAGAAGATCCAATGCCAGCTCAGCGTCGACTACTATGATGTCACCGGTCTGAGAAATAGCCTGGTCAATCACGCCACTCTGCTTGATCCTTTCGGCGGTTGAGATACTACAGCCAAAGAGCGACATCAGACCCGCCAAACCGTAAACGTATCTCTTGGGGGGCGCAGCTGCCAAGGCCTCAAGCTCGTTGTCACGGAGGGCTTGGGCCAGTATCGCTTTGAGGTCACGTAATGACGCTTGGAGCAAGGGCTTGTCAAGGAATTCGTCGTTCATATACTCTATATTTATGTAATGTCTTATTTTTGCCGCCCCGTAACTTGGGGGCGTTTCCATAAATACATTTCCGAACCTTGCTTGACAGAAAGAAAAACGAGTTTCGTCATTGAAAATCATTGTTAAATCCTCATTTTCAATATTTTAAAAATTTATAATTTTTTTATTCTGTCATGACAATTCGAGTTTTTGTCAAATATTAGTATCGAAAAACGCGTATTAAGATCAGTTATCCGTAAAGAATCGTTATCTTTGAGGCACTTATTCTTAACAATTCTGTTGACAAAATGGATACTCACAATAAAAACGCGGCTTCCTCAAACAGTCAACCAATATCTCCGGTGTCCGCTAGTTCATATTATTACCTACTGTTCAAGGTAATTTGTGCGTGCATCAACAAGAAGGATGAACTGGCAGAAGAACAAAAGGGACAGTTGTTCGGCATGTGGAAAGAATACCTTGGCATCTGTTTTCTTGAATCACTTGTTTTTCCCTTAAGGAGCATTATCAAACAGCACGAAATATATTATAATACAGTGAATTACATCAACGGCTTGAAGTCATCCAGTAAGTTGTATGGTTGCGTTGCTTCACCCGAAGAGGCGTTTGACGTTCTGATCGAACAGGATACTATAGTACAAGACGGCATACTCGTCATGGCCAACGACTTTCTTTCTTTAAAACAAGCCATTGACAACTCGTTAAAAGAACAATTTGTGCGCCTATGCAACGAAGCCCAACAAGGGATGTCCGACATTCTGCTGATATGCGGTCTTCTGCGAGATGAATCTTTGGCACAGATACATAAAAAGGACATCGTACGCGTAACCGATGAAAATGGGAAAGAGCTTGATGACAGAGAATTGGCGGAATTATTCTACCAAGATATTTGCAACAAAAAGAAAGCCGTCCTTAATCTTAAGGGAGAGTTGCCGTTTTTACATCATTATTCGGGTAAAAAAGGAGAAGAGCGGTATCCCATCACCAAAGCGATCGAACTCTACAAACTTACTCTAAAGAACTATTTTGACACATTGGGCTCTTATTCCAGCTCAGAAGTTGTCGCAATTGATAATCTTCATATCAAAGATAGAATACTATTCTACAAAATTGCAGTCCCTGCTTATTTTTCCACAATAAAAGAAGTCGGATTGGATTTTGATGCCTTTATCCAAAGGTGGGAGAATACTTATGGTGGTGATTCGGTTTGGGTGGAGGAAGCAAAGAGGCTTTCCAGAGAATCCAGTGATCCAATTATAGAAAAAACATCAACAGCTAAGAAAGGTAATGGCACATCACAATGTTGGCTTAAAGATGACGACCCAAAAACGGAGATAACCTTGACAGGCAAATTTGATGAGTGGTGTAGATTTTTAATGCCAAAATTGGAACCCCTTCAGGGCTACAATAAAAGAACAAAGACTAGAATAAAGCAAATCGCGAGGATTTCATGCAGCATGATATACGGCGCATTGGAAGATATTGGATATGCTAATGATTATGCCTCTGGACGCTATGGCAAGTCATTTGAAAGCACCATTAAAAAAACATCTTTAGGCAAGGACAAGCTTTTTCGGAGACAAGACATGAAGGTTTACATGAAGATGATTTATGCGTTCAAAACGATCATGGAATTTAT
Source organism: uncultured Bacteroidia bacterium (assembly GCA_902794155.1). Taxonomy (GTDB): domain Bacteria; phylum Bacteroidota; class Bacteroidia; order Bacteroidales; family F082; genus Limimorpha. The sequence continues at coordinate 11,143 of CADBGN010000001.1, read as the reverse complement.
TAAAGATGAAACAACTTTCTCCAGACATAGTAGTATAGATAGCGAAACCCGAGTTGGTATACGCAACAGAGCCAACCATGAGGACCTCATTGCGGAAATCCGAACACAATTGCTTTCGATAAAAAATGAGAAAGACGACTTTTACTGGCAATTTTTATCCACTAATTTCGTAAAGTTATTTGCCATTTACAAAGAAATCCTCCAACGGATTAAAAGGAACCTCAAAGTTGTGATAGAACTTCCTCAATATGATATACAAGAAGAGACTCTTTCATCTATTTTCAGTAAAAACAACATGTCGTTCATTCAAGGGTTCGAACAAGATAAGTATTCCGATGAAATAAATGAAATGTTTAATGATTTTCAGGCCCCGGAATACGACGATGAAGGTGACTAATCAACTTTTTTTGAAATTTAGACGCTATCAAAACAAGTGTTGTAGGACAAAGCGTCCCCACAACAAAATCAATACTTTAGGTAATCTCGGGGGGGTAAAAAAGGGGGTAAAGTGGAGAGAAAAACAATAACCCACTGAAAATCAGTGGGTTATCTTGTCGATTTGTGGGAACTGTTGGACTCGAACCAACGACCCCCGCCTTGTAAGGGCGATGCTCTGAACCAACTGAGCTAAGCTCCCTCGCTTTTCGCGCTGCAAAAATAGGAAATTATTTCATTCGACGACACAAAGTGAGTCAAATCTTTGTTTCGGCGAAGTCAATTTTTTCTTTTTTCATCAAAAAATATGTTTTTTTAATCTTTTTCATTATTTTTGTAGGGCATAATATGACGACCATCTAAGCAATTGTTTCTATGAAAAAATTGAATTTCAATAAATTAAAACAGTATCTACCTCTCATTCTCATACTTTTGGCCCTGCTCTGCAGCACGATGGCCATTGCCGACGTGGGCAACCAAAACCGTTACAGTAGTGGCGGCGATGGCGGATATGGCGGTGGCGACGGCGATCTGGGCGCCCTGCTTTGGCTGATTTACATCTGCCTTGAGCATCCGGAATTGATTCCTATTGTCATTGTGGCACTCGTCGTGCTGTTCATTCTTGGAAGAAAGAAAAAGAAAAAGGCCTCTGATCCAAAATACGTCAACCAGCAAGTGCAACAGCAAGCCAATACCGATTTCAACTTCGACAACAGCGCTGCAGTGGCCGCTCAAATCCAAGCTATCGACCCAGCCTTCTCGTCCGACAAGTTTATCGGCTTCGCCCGTGAGGTGTTTATGACCATCCAAGCCGCATGGACAGCCAAAGATTGGAAGCCCATCCGCCCGTTTGAGAGCGAGACCCTGTTCAACACGCACAAACAGCAGCTTGATGAATACATCCGCATGGGCAAGACCAATGTGGTCGAAAAGATTGCCATCAAGCATTGCTCACTGAAATCCTTTACCCAAGACGGCGACAAGGAAGTGCTCACCGTTTCGCTCAATGCCGTGATGCGCGACTACGTCATCGACGATGCTACGAAGAAAGTGCTGGAGAGCGACCCGAACCGCGACTGGTACATGCGCTACGAAATGGTCTTCAACCGCAAGGCTGGCCTTAAGACCGACCCAGGCAAGAAGGGCAACTCCATCACTAACTGCCCCAACTGCGGCGCCCCAACCGAAGTGACCTCCTCCGGCCAATGCGCCTACTGCGGCAGCGTCATCACCAACGGTGAACACGATTGGGTACTGACCGATATACACTCAAGAGAATAATCTGCTTGATTCAAGATATAAATTGGCACATTTATTGAGATGCGTCTTTTCGCGTCTCCACAAAAGACAGACATCATTTAAACAATAAAACACTCAACAATTAAACAAACAAACTATGGGACTTATTAAAGCAATAGCAGGAGCCATTGGCAGCACAATGAAAGACCAGTGGTTAGACCTTATCAAATGCGAAAACATGGACATGAGCACCCTGATGGTGAAACAAACCACCAAGACGGGTCAGATCTCAAAAGGCAGCCGTATTCTCGTAGCTCCGGGCCAAGTGGCCGTCATCTACGACAGCGGTGCGGTGCTTGACGCAACGGCAGAAGAGGGTGTCTACACCTTCGACGAATCCTCGTCGCCTTCCTTCTTCGGCGGACAGTTCGGTCCCGTCTTCAAGGAAATGTGGCAACGTTTCACCTATGGCGGCACGCCCGCCAAGGAACAGGCAGTGTTCTTCTTCAACGCGAAGGAGATCCTTGACAACAAGTTCGGTACTGCTACACCTATCCCCTTCCAGGACTGGTCACACGCCATCCCGAATCAGATGACGGGCTCAATGAGCCCAATGGGCGTCAACGTGCGCTGCTATGGTAAGTACACCTTCCGGCTCGATGACGTGGCCATCTTCATGCGCAACCACGCCGGCACAGCCAACGTAGTGAAAAAAAGTGACATCACCGAGCAGATGCGTAGCGAAGTTATTGCTGCTTTCCAAAACGTGCTCAACGAAATGGGTAACAGCAAACACCGCGTTCCAGTGCTTGAACTCCCCAGCTACACCGACGAAATGAAACAGGTGATGGACGAGCGCGTGTTCGACGAGCCCATCCGTGCCCGTGGCGTGCGTCTGGTCAGCTTCACCGTAGAGTCCGTCTCGCTCGACGATGCCAGCCAGGCCAAGATCGACCGTTACGAATACAGCTCCAACTCGATGATGCAACAAGGTAAGATCATCGACGTCATGGGCGACGCAGCCAACAACCCTGGTGGCGCTGGCAACGCCTTCATCGGCCTCGGCATGATGAACGCCGGCACCGGTGGAATGACGGGTGGTGTGATGCAGAATGCATGGAATGGTGGGCAAGGTCAACCTCAAGCGAACTATGACCCATACGCTCAACCTGTAGATGGTCCTGGAATGGCCAAAACCGGTGTTCCCTGCCCGAAATGCGGTACACCCATCGTGGGCAAGTTCTGCCCAGAGTGCGGCACACCTGCTCCTGCCCCTAAGGCTGCCAAGAAGTGCCCGAAGTGCGGCACCGAAACCACAGGCAAATTCTGCCCCGAGTGCGGCACACCCATACCTTCCGACGAGCCTAAGAAATGCCCAAAATGCGGCACTGAGGTGACCGGTAAGTTCTGCCCTGAATGCGGCACGCCAATGGCATAAGCCAAGGGCTATAAACATGTAGAGACGGTGCATGCACCGTCTCTACATTTTCAAACCTTGAGCGAATAACGGGGTTCGAACCCGCGACCCTCAGCTTGGGAAGCTGATGCTCTACCAACTGAGCTACATTCGCATCTTTCGGGTGCAAAAATACATAATTTTATCAAATGTAAGATTGAAAAACTGTTTTTTCAACTTTTTTACATCATCTTCCTATAATAAAACTTCAACATTATGCCAATTACAGAAAGAGAAGAAGAATTCATCCGCGAAAGTTTCCACCCAAAATCATGGAACGACATTAAGACACATAATTCTTGGTCGGTATTTAAGATCATGGCCGAATTTGTGGAGGGAATGGAGAAAATGTCAAGGATTGGTCCCTGCGTTGCCATCTTTGGCTCAGCACGCACAAAACCTGGTGACAAATACTATGAGATGTCAGTTGAGATTGCTGAGAAACTTGCCGACTATGGTTTTGGAACTATCACAGGTGGTGGCCCTGGCATCATGGAGGCAGGCAACAAGGGCGCGTATCAAGGTGGTGCAACCAGTGTAGGCCTAAACATCAACTTGCCTTTCGAACAACATTTTAACCCATATATCGATCACGACAAGAACATCAACTTCGATTATTTCTTTGTCCGTAAGACCATTTTCATGCGCTATGCACAGGGCTACATCGCCATGCCAGGTGGCTTCGGCACGTTGGACGAGCTTTCGGAAGCCATCACACTCATCCAAACCAACAAGATGGTTGACTTCCCTGTCGTACTTGTCGGTTCAGAGTACTGGCAAGGACTTATCGATTGGTTCAGGAACACCTTGCTCACAAACAAGATGATCAAGGAAGAAGACTTTGACATCTTCCACGTAGTCGACACCGCCGATGAAGCCGTTAAGATCATTAAAGACTTCTACAAGAAATACGCTATCAAGCCCAACTTCTGATATGCGACGCTATATCGAAGTACCCATTCAGCTGCTTGACATCGAAGGAGACGGCTTCCATATCATGGTCAATGGATCGATTCATGATAAGGAAGCCAACTTCTTGATTGACACGGGGGCATCACGCTCTGTCTTCGATCCTAAGACCATAAGCTCGTTTATCGATAATTTGAAGTTTGAGAAAAAAGAAGGACTGACGGCCGGCGTAGGTAGCTCAGACTTAGAGAGTTCAACATTCGTCATCGACCACATGTCCATCGGAGAACTGAGAATTACAGATTATGAGGGCGTCGCTTTAGATTTGGAGAACATCCATGAAATGTACGACAAACTGGAGTTGCCCCACATTGATGGCATCATCGGTGGAGACTTGTTGAGACAATATAAAGCCGTTATTAATTATAGGAGCAAAAAGCTAAGGCTCACTCCTCCTCTTTCATAAGAATTTCACTTTCGGGAGCCTCTTCCTCTTTCACATACTTCGCATCCAAGCACAGCCTGAACCCACCGAAAGAGTTTTTCAGGTCGGGCAAGCGTTTGCCGCGCCATGAAACACGGCACGAGGTTTTGGGCAGCTGCCAGCCGCCACCACGGATGCAGTACATTTCGCCATCTTTGCCCAACGTGGCATTGCGTTCCTTGTCGAAATAGCGGTATTTTGACGAGCACCATTCCCACACACTTCCCGACATGTCGTATATTCCCAATTCATTGGCGCTGCGTTTCTTCACCTTCTTGAGCTTGCGGGTATTGCCGTTATGCCAAGCCACACGGTCCACCTCATTGCTGCCGCTATAGATATAGCCTTTTGAGTATTTCCCGCCACGGGCGGCGTATTCCCATTCTTCCTCAGTTGGAAGGCGGAACTGCATTCCAGTGATGCTGTCGATACGTCTCAAAAACTCTTGCACCTCATAATAATTCACATTGGTCACGGGGCGTTTGGGACATTTCTTCGCGCTTGGGTTGTAGCCCATCACAGCCTTCCACAGCTTTTGGGTCACTTCCGTCTGGCCGATATAATAATCCTCATGCATCGTCACGTAATGTACCGGCAGCTCATCGCTTTGTGCCATACGGTCGTAGTTGAATTCTGCAGTATCCTTTCGTTGGGCGCCCATCCAAAAACCGCCTTTATCCACACGTACCATATTGAATGACACCTTGTTAACACGATAAGAAGAAGGCGCGGGGAGCGTATCTTGCTGGGCAAGAAGCAGGTTTTGTGTCATCATGAGCAGGCACGCAAGAGAAACAAGAAATCTTTTGTCCATAATGTTGTTATTTTATTCCGCAAAGATACACATTTTTGGTTAGCGGTTTTTTCCTAATTTTGCGTCCATGAAAGCATGGTGTTTCTTTATAGGATGGTTTGTGCTGCTGGCCTTGACGGCGTGCCACAATCCGCATCGTGAGGCAAGGCGGATGATGCACCGCGCCGAGCTTTTGTTGGACTCGTTGCCCGATAGTTCCGCAAATCTGATTGACAGCGCATTGCGTATGCCAATCAAACACACTGAGCGACAGCGCATGAACATGTCCTTACTTTACACACTCACCCTTTACAAAGGCCCTGAAACCGACCTCGATTATGCTGCCGAACACACACCTCTCGACCTTCCTGATGCCGCCGCCTATTTCGCAAGGAAGAAAGACTATGATAAAGCGAGCAAAGCGTCGCTTTATACAGGTTACATGCTGCACCAAACGGACCAAGAAGCCTCAATTGCAGCGAAATACCTAAAAGATGCCGAGTACTATGGCACGCTCGCCCACGACACCTTACTGGTTGCAAAGGCACAACTCAGACTGGCCTGCCTGATTCTTGAACACGATCAAACACTGGGCGAAAACCTAACTTCGCAAGAGGGACTTGCCCTGCTGGAAAAGGCTGTCGCTGGCTACAAGCGTGACGACTACTATCGCCTTTGCAAGGCATACTCGGTGAAAACACTTTTGCATGTCAAGATGCAAGAACTCGACAAGGCTGAAGAAAGTGCCAGAAAAAACCTTGAATACGCCGAAAAAGCCCATTCGGTCATATGCAAGAATGAAGCCCTTCATAATTATGCCCTGATATATCGACAACAAGGCAAACTGGAGCAATCAATTGATTGCATCAGGCTGTGTTTGGCTTCGGGAGACACCATCCTCCTTCCCGACTACCTCTATCAAATTGCCACCTCTTTCTATTCTGATGGGCAACAGGATTCGGCACAATATTATTTCGACCGATTGAACAATGTGCTGATTTCCTTAGATGGCACCGATAATGTAATTCCATTCAGGAGGAAGTGCTACAACATATTAAGCCATTTTGCCGAAGAAATGGGCAATAACGCACAAGCCTTGTATTATGTAAGGAAACACGAGGACTTGTATTACAAGCAAATAGCCAAGGATGCCGAAAAGAACATCTATCGCATCCAAAAACAATACGACTACAATACTTTACAACATGAAACAAGCCTAAGAATCGCTAAAAACCAGTATGTCATTGCCCTATTGGCCCTGCTTGTCACCTCGCTGTTGGCCGCCATTGCCTTGTTGCAACTCCGTTTGGCACGAAAGAAGAAACAAGAGATGGAAACCCAAGCCAAATTGTTCCATTATATGCTGAACAACAAAGATTTGAAGCAGAAGTATGAGGGAAATGAACAAGCCGCACGAAATTATGCCAAAATGCTCAGTGAGGCTTGGACGAAGGAAGAAATGACCATGCTGAAGTTGGCCATCTTCTTAAAAGGCAAAGCCGACAAGGCCTCATTAGACGAGCTGAAACGCACCGTTTTTGGAAAAGAAGACTCTTGGGAAGCCATGATGGGTGTGGTGGACAAAATCTATCCCGGATTTCGGGAAACCATTCGACAGAAATATCCCGACCTGAGTGACAATGAGCAGAAAGACTTCCTGTTGTCCTATTTCAACGTTTCGCGGCAAGACGAGGCCGCTCTCCTTGGCGTGAGCGTCAGCGTGGTGGACAAATTGCGCAACAAAACCCGCAAAAAAACCGCCCAAAACTCAAATTTCTCCGAAAAAAGTTCGGATTGATTGCTTTTAATCTAGTTCATTTACAGTTGTTTGTGAATTTTTCTCCCTGAAAAAGTTCGGACAGTTGTTCGAATGCATCCCTCGGTGCGCTATTTTTGTGCCGCAATCATTCAAAAAACTCTCACTATGAAAAACATTACCAAATTACTGCTGTTTGTCAGTCTGATAACGTTGAAGAACGCTTTGGGCCAAACGGAAGGTTTTTTCCAAACCTACCCACGCGACGACAAATCGATGATGCCGAGTTGTGTCGTCGAAACCTCCGACGGCTCCTATATTGTAGCCGTAAACGCTGTTCAAAATTTTTTGGATACCATCCCCCGATGTGGGGAACTCTTCAAACTTTCAGCCAACGGCGAACTGATGAAAAGCGTTGCCATCCATGAAGAGGAAGCCCTTTACAGCGTCGAAAACATCTTTCCCGACCCGCAACGCCAAGGCATGTATATCGGCATCGGCCTGCTGCAAACGACTTGGCAACACTATGGCCAACCTTACCTCATCCACTTTGACGAGGAACTGAACATCACCTCCCAACAATTAGTGGAAATACCTGATGAAAACAAGCATTTCACCGGTATAAAAAGCGTGATAGACGGGGAGAACAATATCGTCAGCACACTGCTTTATTACAGTTCATACCCTTATTATGGGCATTGCTTCTACGCTAAAATAACCATAGAGGGAGAGCTACTATGCCTTGTTGAGGACAGTGCCGGCCAACCTGCCATCAACTGGCCCAATGCGATGTTCCTTTTCCCCGACGACGGACGAGTTGGCATATTCCGTAGAAATGCTGTCACCGTGCATCCGCCTGTCCATCAGGTACTTTGCAAACTTAACGATGAGTTGGAAGCCGACTCCATACACGGTTTTGGGAATTTTGCGCACGACACCTTAGATATGATCCATGTCAAGTCATTGTCGATGACCGAGCCCGCTTCGGGCACCGTTTTACCCATGAATGACACCACATTATTGTTCTCCTTTGTCGCCGATCAATGGTGGACCAACACCAACAACCATGACATTTCCGCCGTGCTGTTCAAGACCGACTTGGAAGGGAACATCCAGCAACATTGTGTCATCGGCAATTGGAACGACACTTTAGAGACGACCAATTTAGTTTTGCAGTCTGCTGACTTCGCCCGATACAGTTCAATGGAAAAAAGATTTCTCTATCAGACCTGCCTTTCGCGCGACCAGCAACCTTATTTGGAACGCCCCAACACCTTTTTTGTCACCAAACTTACCGATGATTTTGAGATTCTTTGGAAAAAGTCCTATACCAAAGATGACACTTATTTTTGCCCACGCTACCTGACAAGCACCAGCGATGGTGGATGCCTTGTGGTTGGCTATGTAAGGGAAGGTGAAACCTATTTTGACAACCCTCATTATAATATGTTTGCCCTCAAACTCAATGCAAATGGCACGACAGGAACGAATGAAATCATCGTCAAAGATGAAATGTTTTTCTATCCCAACCCCGTGAAGGACCAGCTGCTCATGCAATTCTCCCCAGATGTTCAACCCAAACAAATCGAGCTATACGACCTACAAGGCCGATTGGTAAGCACGCAAAGCAAGGCTTTCGAGAGTATCGACATGAGCCAGCTGCCAGCGGGCACCTACACCTTGCGCGTCACCTTGCAGGATGGCAACACATTCTCAGACAAGGTGGTGAAGAATTAACACGAATGAATGATTTGAAGAAAGCAAATCCATCGTAAATCCGGTGCAAATAATTGCTCTCGATTTGCGATGGATTTGTTTTCTTTTCTTTTATCAGGTGGGATGCATCAGAAAAAAAAACTATCTTTGCGCAAAATTAAAAAAGATGCCAAGAATACTTATCATCGACGACGAGGCGCCCATCCGTCGCGTGCTACGCGACATCCTCGAAAACGAAAGCTATCAGGTTGACGATGCCTCAACTGGCATGGAAGCCCTGCAACAAATCAAGGAACAGGAATTTGATGCCATCTTCTGCGACATCAAAATGCCTGAAATGGACGGCATAGAAGTACTGGAAGCCATCCGACAAGAGTCAGATGTGCCTGTCATCATGCTCTCGGGTCACGGCACCATCGAAACGGCAGTCGAAGCCATTAAAAAAGGCGCTTTCGACTTCATCCCCAAACCGCCCGATTTGAACCGCCTGCTGATCACTTTGCGCAACGCCTTGGACAAGAAGAACTTGGCCACCGAAAACAAAGTGCTGAAGAAAGCCGTCAAGCTCCAAAACCAAATGATTGGCGAGTCGACCCCGATGCTTGAAGTGAAGGACATGATTGAAAAAGTGGCCCCTACCAATGCCCGTGTGCTCATCACTGGCGAAAACGGCACAGGCAAGGAACTTGTGGCCCGACAACTGCACGAACTCAGTCCAAGAAATCGTGGTCCTTTCATTGAAGTCAACTGCGCCGCCATTCCTGCCGAACTCATCGAGAGCCAGCTTTTCGGCCATGAGAAAGGATCCTTCACCTCAGCCATAAAACAGAAGAAGGGCGACTTTGAATTGGCCGACGGAGGCACGCTTTTCTTGGACGAAATCGGCGACATGAGCCTTCCTGCCCAGGCCAAGGTACTGCGAGCCTTGCAGGAGAACAAGATTGTGCGCGTCGGTGGTGAGAAGGAAATACCCGTCAATGTGAGGATTTTGGCAGCCACCAACAAGAACCTCAAGAGTGAGATCGAGAAAGGCAATTTCCGCGAAGACCTATACCACCGTTTGAGTGTCATTGTCATTCAAGTGCCGCCGTTGCGCGAACGCAAGGATGACATCCCATTGTTAGTCAGCAATTTCTTGGAAATCATCGCACAAGACATGGGTAAACCTGTCCCGACCTTCGAGCCAGAGGCCATGGAAGCCTTGAAGCAGTACCAATGGACTGGTAACATCCGTGAGTTGCGCAACATTGTGGAACGCCTTGTGATTCTATGTGGCAAAGACATCACCAAACAAGACGTGATTCAGTTCGGAAACCCCTTGAATTAATGCTGGTTGCCGAGTACTGAACTTGTCGAAGTGTCGAAGCAGCGTCATAGTATCAGTCAGTCCTTCAACGAGCTCAGTGCTTCGGAATCTCAATTACCATTCTTTTTCTTCACTTCTTCAAACTTTGCCAAAGCTTTTTTGAAGTTGTCCTTCAATTTTGTCACACTATCGAAAAAGACTTTGTTCTCGCTGTATCGGTCCAGCACAAGATACCAATTCGTTTGCCTGCTTTTTATGCTGTAACCAATTTGAAAGCCGTCATCCGTACGATAGAAGGTCTCGCAGTAATCCTTTCGAGCACTTCTGTCTTTGTGCTCCTCAGCAATTAACGACTCTAAAGCATTGTCGATTTCCAAAAACTCGTCGTAGTGCACAAAAGCCTCAACAGCAGGTTGTTCTTTCACCTCTTTTCGGTAGATACGATAGAAATACTGGACGACACCCTTCATATCAACGGTTCTTACCGAAGTCTCCAAGCCGTCGAAAAGTTGGGCGTATAGCGTCGAGATGGCATAGTCCGTAATCTTGCATTGGACCCCTGTTTGATGTGTCAACTGTTCATACTTTGTCTGATAGTCATCTACCCTGACATAGGGAGTTTGTGCCAGTAACAGCCTGCTTGCGAGCAGCATAATGGCAATGAAAAGCAGCTTCTTCATATCTATTTATTTTTAGGTTATATTCTTTTGGTATTGAATTGCAAAGATATGAATTTCGCTAAAACAGCAAGTTTTTTTTCGGGCCCCTTGCGGGGTTTGGAAATAAGCTGTACTTTTGCAGCCCGTTCTTTAAGGATGATCGTTCATCATCAAAACCTGTTGGGAAACTTACGAAGTAGCGGCTGCCCAATCCCCCACCCCCTTATGGAAAGGGGAATTGTGACAGCCCTACAAACTCTAAACTCTCAACACTAAACTCTAAACTAAACGAAGGGGATGTATGGTTTTGACAGCAAGATGAATTGTCATGTAAGCATGCCGAGCCTCGCAGTGACGCTCGTTAATCTTGACTGCAAAAGAATAATTGGC